>NZ_WTYN01000002.1 GCF_009827535.1 Qipengyuania oceanensis
AGCGCAATGTGGATCGCCTTGTTGCGAACCATGCCTTCGTCGCGGATTTTGACCCGGATGGCGTCGAAGAACACCAGCGGATAGGCCGGATCGAGCGGCCGGGCCTGCCAGGCCGCGACCTCCTCGAGCACGGCGTCGGTGACTGTCGATATCAGGTCCGGCGAGACGTCGATGCCGTACAGTTCGCGCAGATGCCCTGTGATCTCCCGGGTGCTCATGCCGCGCGCGTACATTGACACGATTTTGTCGTCGAAACCCGGAAAACGCCGCTGGTACTTGGCGATCAGTTGTGGATCAAAGCTGCCTTGCCGATCGCGGGGTAC
Organism: Qipengyuania oceanensis; assembly: GCF_009827535.1. Taxonomy (NCBI): domain Bacteria; kingdom Pseudomonadati; phylum Pseudomonadota; class Alphaproteobacteria; order Sphingomonadales; family Erythrobacteraceae; genus Qipengyuania; species Qipengyuania oceanensis. The sequence goes on from NZ_WTYN01000002.1 coordinate 324, forward strand.
CTCGATCTCGATCTTGCCGGTGTCGGTAACGACGGTCTTGCGGCCATAGCCATTGCGGTTGTTGCCAGCCTGGTCTTCGTGCCCGAGATGATGATCCATCTCGGCATTGAGCGCACGTTCAGCCAAGGCTTTCTTCAGCGAATCCAGCAAGCCGCCTTGCTGCAAGGCCGCAGCAGCATCGCCGCCAGCCAGAAGTTGATCCAGCAAATCTGACGGGATCGCAGGTTCTTTGCGTCGGGACATAGTGGGACTCCTTCTTACCCATTATGCCCGCCCACACACGGAAATCCTGACAGTTCCCGGCATGGCGCGCACGCTCTCGATATCGAAAAAGCGATTGCCCTTCACGTAGTCCGCTTTTCCTTCGAGAACAGGCCGGGCCAGTTCAGGCGCGAACATCGGATCCATCTGACCGTCACTGTCGACCTTCACAATAGCAGCTGCCCCAAGTTCGACGGCGCGTCGGTAGCCTGACACCGTAGCCCCGCCGACGCCAAGATTTCGTGCATTCCTGACAACAGATATGCGGCTGTCAGCTTCGGCCAGCCGGGTCATTACTTCCGCCTGCCCATCGTCGCTTCGATCATCGACGAGGATGATCATCGACACTGCCGGAGGGACCGCACTCACGACTTCGCCGATTGTCTCACTACATTTAAAGCAGGGTATCACAACTGCGATGCTGTCGGACCCTTCAGTCGTCACATGCAAATCGGTCAATTATTGATCCTCGCGGCGCACATAAGCATCCAATCCTGGCACGGGTGACGGTACCTGCTCGTAGTTCTTCCAAGATTCGCGAAATGCCTCATCCTCAAGATAGAATTCGAGATGGTCGAACTGGCGCGCACCGATTGCGTGCCGGACTTTGGCCACATCGACAAGCACAAGCGCGGGCTTTTCCGCTATATCTCTCGCCATTGCCGCGCGCTCACTTCGCTCGACAAAAGCAAGGAGCGCAGGATCTTGGGCCCCGTTCTCACGCAATTTGATCACTGCGGGCAGGAAAATGCGACTGTTGCTCGTCGAGCTCCAATGTCGGTCCGCGTAGACAGCCACCGGAAAACCCGGAAAGGGATGCGTGGCTATCGCCAAGTAAGGCTCGTTGGCCGGAACCATGTCCTCGACAAAAGCGACTACTTTCGCCGTCCGCATATACAATGGCTTGCCCGGCTGACTGGCCATCAACCAGAGTATGGGCGTTACAAGCGACGCTGCGACGACCAAAGCCAGGAGCGAACCCTGAACGATCCGGATCGTCCTGTCGACACCGCGCAGCAACAGCACATTAGCAATAAGCACAAAAGTGTATGCTGGATACAAATGATAGGAATAGTATTTGGCTTGGATCACGGCTGCGAGCAGGAACGCTACGCTAGCGAGGAGGGCGAGCAGCGACATCCCCGAGAATCTTTTGCGCGAAATCACCAATGCCGCCAAACCCATGAAAAGCGGAACAGCGAATAGCACGGCAATTTTTGAATTATGAACTAGCGAGGCCTCCTCGAATGCCCAGTATGCCTTGAATATCGCAGGCGCCGCCTCGAACAACCATTCGCGAGCCAGGATCATAATTGCCACGGCGTATGCAGCGATGGCGACGACGGCACCCAGCGCTTCGCCTCGCCATAACAGGGCCAAGCGGCGTTGGCGAACAAGGAGCGCTGCTTCGACTAGCAGGGGAACCAACCCAAAATATGGCTTCAGGGCAATACCGATTCCCGCCAATAGCCCGATGAGGATAGCAGCGCGTCTGTTGAGACTAAATCCGTCATAACGAATGCCCGCGGCAAGGATGTAAGGCAGCGACAGCATGACGGTGACATGTTCGCGCTGGCCAAAATCGCGGTAAGCGCCAAGGGTGAATAGTGTGGCGCAGACGAGAAGGAAAATTGCCCGCCAGACGCGGTCATAGTTGGCCACGCGCAAAAGCCGGTCCGAAACGATGAGCGTTAGCGCCGCTATGAGCGTTATGAATGTGCGAAACGCATGTTCGACGGGAATGCCAAGCAGTCGGGAGGCGAGGTTCGGAACGTGGGAGATCCACCAGATCAGGGGCGGGTTGGACTCCACTATGTCGCTACCGAACCAACCACCGTCCAGCAAAATACCGGAACCATAGAGCACCCAAGCGACATCGTGATTCAGGAAGGTGCGACTGAGAAGGAAAAGGCTGATAAAGGCTGCCAGGATCGGTGGTAGGGTCAGCCAACCCAACCGGTCCGTTGCTTGAGGTTTCGACTTTTGCCCGCGGAACATCCAGGCCTCTTTCACTAGTGCTGAGATGTACCTCCAAGGCCCTCCCTGAGGTCCGTCGAGCATAGGCGATCCTCTTTTGCATACAGTGGCGGGTTTGGCAGCACTGCTTCCAAGTTTTGCCAGTTTTCCCAAGATTTTCGGCCTGTCAAACATCATAATATAGTATCTCAGGGGCAAATCGACGAGGCCATTCTAGTGATCGGCAGTCCTTGGTTTGCCGCGCCATCCCGCATATGTTGAAGTAGGTTAATTTACTAACAAGACCGGCCACTCATGAGGTTACAAGGCCTCGGTCGCTCCCTTCGGATCGTGGGCACAGTTTCCTCAAATTATGATCTCAATGGAACAATCCTAAACTGGTGCCTTATGCATATGAGATGACAAGGATAGTGAGAGCGGAGACGGCTGCGCTAATTGGGATGGACATTGCCAGGTCGACTTTAGACGCAAGTATAGATTCGAGAAGGGCGGTCTGCGCTTGCAAAACTGCCGTCGTGCATGATGGAGAAAAAAATTCGAGTTCCTCGGATCAACGATCGACACAGTCGCTGGCGATACGTCACGAGATCCTGCTCACGCTGGCCAGCACACGAAGTTCAACGTCAAGCGCATCGAGGACGAGGCAGCCATGCCAAACCGACTGTGGAGCGCCTACTCCAGGTGGCGATCAGACCTAAGTCTCAACTCGTTGGCTAGCAAACGCGGAAACAATTTTTACTCGGAGCAAAACATGCGGATAGGTCAGAAATGCTTTGAACACTTTTATGTTCTCTGTCGGCAAATTCCCTGTGACCTAACGAATGGTCCGCAGAACAATAACCAATCCATCCCCATCCTCGCCCTCGCACGGTAGTTCCCGCCGGACGGCGTCGGCGCGGGCGCGGTTGAGGATCGCTTCCGGCACCCCGGGATCGTGAAACACGACATCGGCGATGCCGAGCAGGCGCGCCTGGCGCAGGGTCAGGTCCTCCGGGTCGTCGCTCGTGAGCACGAACTCGTAGCGACCTGCTGCCGGAGCGTCCCCTGCGCCATCCAGTGTCTCCTCCAGCCACGGTTCCAGCCGCCCGGCGGACGCGGCGTCGAGCACGTCGAGCGCGCCGCCTTCACCCAGCGCCTCGTCGAGCGCCCTGCGGCGTTCGTCGGTCGTGGGAAAGCGGGCCCGCAGCGCCTCGCGCGCCGCGCCGAGCCTGTCGGCGAGCGTCCCGATGGTCTGCGGCAACAGCGCTTCCAGCCGCAGCCGCAGATGCTTGGCGAGCCCGGCGGATGCCCCGCTGGTGCCAATCGCGATCAGCACCGGGTCGCGTTCCAGAATGGAGGGCAGGGTGAAGTCGCACAGCGCGGGCATGTCGGCGACATTGACCAGCAGGCCGAGCCGCTTCAGCCGGAGCGCCGCCGCAGTGGCAGCGCGCTCGTCCTCCACCGCGACGAAGGCGAGCCTTGCATGATGCGCCTCGGCCTCGCTGCAGACTTCGCCGCCCGCGCGCGTGACCAGCCGCGCCTTCGCTTCCGCCATCGCCCCTTCGCCGACCACCACCACGCGCGTGCCGGCGATGCGGTGGAAGAGCGGCAGGCTGCGCATGGCCTCAGTCGAGCCAGTCGGGAACGCGCTCGGCGTCCATGATCGCGGCCGGATCGATCCGGTCGGCGACGACGGCATGGCGATCGCCATCGACCAGCACCTCGGCGATGAAACCGCGCGAATTGTAGGATGAGGCCATGGTCGCGCCATAGGCCCCGGCGGTACGGAACACGGCGAGATCACCCGACTGGACCGCGTCGCATTCACGGTCGCGCGCAAAGGTGTCGCCGGTCTCGCAGATCGGGCCGACGATGTTGGCGGTCATCCGTTCGCCGCTCGGCTCGACCGCGTCGAAGTCGTGCCACGCGCCGTAGAGCGCGGGCCGGGCAAGATCGTTCATCGCGGCATCGACGATCACGAAGGGCGGGCCGTTGCCGCCGCGCTTCACGCGCACGATGCGGGTCAGCAATACGCCGGCCTCGCCTGCGATGACGCGGCCCGGCTCGAATGCCAGCTGCACGTCCCATCCTTCGGTCGCGCGGGCCACCATCGCACCGTATTCGGCCATGGTCGGAGGTATCTCGCCCGCCTTGTAGGCGACGCCGAGCCCACCGCCGAGATCCACATGGGTGATGGTGTGGCCATCCTCGCGCAATTGGGCAACCAGCTGGCCGGTCTTGGCAAAGGCGGTTTCGAGCGGCTCGAGATCGAGGAGCTGGCTGCCGATGTGGATCGCCACGCCGCGCAGCGACAGCCCGTCGAGCGCGGCCAGCTCGCGATAGGCTTCGCGGGCATGGACCATCGGGATGCCGAACTTGTTCTCGGCCTTGCCGGTCGAGATCTTCTCGTGCGTCTTGGCATCGACATCGGGATTGATGCGCAGCGTCGCCTGCGCCTGCAGGCCGAGGGATGCGGCCAGTTCTGCCAGCTCGCGGCCTTCCTCGCGCGATTCGATGTTGAATTGCCCGATCCCCTTCTCGAGCCCGAGGATGAGCTCGGCACGGCTCTTGCCGACACCCGAGAACACGATCTTGTCGGCCGGGATCCCGGCAGCGAGCGCACGGATCAGCTCGCCGCCCGATACCACGTCCGCGCCGTAACCTTCGTTGGCGAGAATGCGCAGCACGGCGAGGTTGGGGTTGGCCTTCACGGCAAAGGCGAGCAGCGGTTCGCGGCCCGACTGTTCGGCCACCGGGGCCAGCCCCGCGCGAAACTCCCGTGCGCGGGTTTCGAGTGCGGCGCGCGAATAGACATAGACCGGCGTGCCGATTTCGGACGCGATGCGCGACAGCGGCAGGTCCTCGGCGTGCATCACACCGTCACGGATCGGGAAATGGGTCATCGGCAATTACTCGGGAGGCAGGTCAAAGGGATCGTCTTCGCGTTCCTCCGACCGTTTTCGCAGTTCCACGCTGCGTTCGGGCGCCGCGAGCGTCTCAAGCTCGAGCAGCTTTTCGGCTTCGGGCCGTTCGCCCGCGCCATAGGGAGCCGGCGGCAACTCGGCATTGGCGACCGGTTCGAGCGCCCGCTTCTGGCCGCAACCGGCGAGGGCCAGCGCCACTACGGACGCGGTGAGAAAGGCGGATCTGCGCATCATTCCTCCATGCCCAGCGCGGTGCGCGCTTCGGCTACCCGGGCGCGTACCTGATCGGGCGCGGTCCCGCCATAGGATGCGCGGGCCGCAACCGAGGCCTCGACCGACAATGCGGCGAAAACCCGCTCGTCGATGCGGTCGTCCATAGCCTTGAGTTCTTGCAGCGAGAGCGCGTCGAGTGCGACGCCCTTGCTCTCGGCCAGCCTGACCGCGCTGCCGGTGATGTGATGCGCCTCGCGGAACGGGATGTCCGCCTCGCGCACCAGCCAGTCGGCAAGGTCGGTCGCGGTGGCATAGCCGAGCTCTGCCGCGTGCCGCATGCGCGCCGTATCGAAGGCGCTGTCGGCGACCATGCCGGTCATCGCGGCGATCGACAGGGCGAGCAGGCCGGAGGCTTCGAACACGGGCGGCTTGTCGTCCTGCATGTCCTTCGAATAGGCGAGCGGCAGGCCCTTCATCGTGATCATTAGCGCGGTCGCGCATCCGATCACCCGACCGGCATGGCCGCGCACCAGCTCGGCGGCGTCGGGGTTCTTCTTCTGCGGCATGATCGAGCTACCGGTGCTGAGCGCATCGGGCAGCCTGATGAAGCCGAACGGCTGGCTGGCCCACAGGATCATTTCTTCCGCGAGCCGCGAGAGATGGAGCGCGCACTGGCTTGCCGCCATCAGGTAGTCGAGCGCGAAATCGCGGTCCGATACGGCGTCGAGGCTGTTGCGCGTCGGTGCATCGAAGCCGAGCGCACGCGCCGTCGCCTCGCGATCGATCGGAAAGCCCGTCCCAGCGAGTGCCGCACTGCCGAGCGGCGAAAAATTCATCCGTGCACGCGCGTCGGCGAAGCGACTGCGATCGCGGGCGATCATCTCGTAATAAGCCATCAGGTGGTGGCCGAGCGTCACCGGCTGCGCGGTCTGCAGATGGGTGAAGCCGGGCATGATGGTGCCGGCATGGGCGCCTGCCTGCTCCACGAGCGCGCGCTGCAGGTCCGCCAGACCCGCGTCGGCCTGGTCGAGGGCATCGCGCACCCACAGCTTGAAGTCGGTCGCCACCTGGTCGTTGCGGCTGCGCGCCGTGTGAAGACGCCCGGCCGCCGGGCCGATCAGTTCCGACAAGCGGCTTTCGGTCGTCATGTGAATGTCTTCCAGGTCCCAGTCTTCCGGAACGCCGTCCGCCTCGTATTCGGCGGCAACCCGGTCGAGCCCGTCGGATATCGTCGCCGCGTCCTCGGCGCTGACGATGCCCTGCGCGCCGAGCATCGCGACATGGGCCTTGCTTGCCGCTATGTCCTGGCGCCAGAGCGCCTTGTCGAAGGGAATCGAGGCGTTTATCTCGCGCATGATCGCGCTCGGCCCCTCGGCAAAGCGTCCGCCCCACATCTGGTTGGAGCCTTTCGAATTGTCCCGTTCGCTGCTCACGCTCGCGCTTGCCGCCCTTCTGCTGACTGGCGGCTGCGATAGGGAAGCGCCGCAAGAGGCGCAAGAAAACGCACCTTCGCCCGAGGCAACGGGCGCTTTGACCGGGACAATCGATGCCGAATACGCAGGCGAGTTGATGCCCGCGATAGCGCTCACCAATCCCTCCGGCGGCGCCCTCAATACCGGGGCGCTCCAGGGCGAGCCGGTGCTGGTCAACCTGTGGGCGACCTGGTGCGCGCCCTGTGTCGCGGAAATGCCTTTGCTGGACGAGCTTGCAGCCGAGTACGACGGGCGCTTGCGCGTGGTCACCGTCAGCCAGGACCTGACCGGGGCGAAGGCGGTGGAGCCGTTCTTCGCCGCGCGCCGGTTCACGCATCTGGAACCATGGCTCGACCCGGAGACTGCCTTCGGCTTCGCACTGGGCGATGTCGCGTTGCCGACGACCGTGCTCTACGACGCGGCAGGCCAGGAAGTCTGGCGGGTACAGGGCGGCTACGACTGGGGGAGCGAGGAAGCGCGCGCCGCCATCGACACCGCGATCGGTGGCTGAGCCGCAAAAATATCGAAAACGTGGTGGGCGATGACAGGCTCGAACTGCCGACCCTCTCGGTGTAAACGAGATGCTCTACCAACTGAGCTAATCGCCCCACGGCCTTGCGGCGTGCGCGCTATCTAGCGTGCGCGAGCGCAAAATCAATCGCCGATGGCGCGGGCGCCTGCACGGCGCTAGGGCAGGGCGATGATCCTCCCCCGTATCACCGTGCTGGCGACCGGCGGCACCATCGCCGGCAAGGCGGGTTCTGCGACTCGCCACGATTACCGGCCCGGCCAGATCGGCATTGCCGAATTCCTGGCGCAGGCCGCCGCTCTCGATCTTCACGCCCGGCTCGACGGTCGACAGATCGCGAATATCGGGTCGGAGAACATCGACGAGGAAGTGTGGGCACAACTCCATGCCGCCTGCCGCGAAGCGCTCGCGGATGCGGATTGCGCGGGCGTCGTCATCACCCATGGTACCGACACCGTCGAGGAAACCGCCTTCGTGCTCGACCAGACGTTGCCGTGCGACAAGCCGGTGGTGCTGGTGGGCGCGATGCGTCCGGCAGACGTTGTCGGCTCGGACGGACTGCGCAATTTCGCGAGCGCGGTGCGCGTTGCGGCGGCGTCCGATGCCGCGGGGCGGGGCGTGCTCGTGGTGATGGGCGACCGGGTCTATGCCGCGCGCGATATCCGCAAGGCGCGGACCGACAGTACCGATGCCTTCGCCGGTTTTCCGCGCGATGCGATCGGCCTCGCCCGGCCGAGCCAGCTCGAATGGTTCGGCGCGCCGTGGCGCGTGGGCGAATGCGCGCGCTTCGACTTGCCCCGGCAATGGCCGGAGGTGGCAGTGATCTTCGTTACCGCCGGGATGACGGCACAGATCGCTGCCCGCCAGATCGCGCCGGAGACGCGCGGAGTCGTGGTTGCGGGCGTCGGCGAGGGCAACATGCCTGCCGGCGTGCGCGCGATGCTGGCGGACAAGGTGCGCGATGGGCTGGCGGTCGTGCGCGCCAGCCGGGTGGAGGAAGCGCTGATCGACCGGGAGCCGGACGACGATCAATCCGGCTTCGTCGCATCGCGCGCGCTGACGGCGCAAAAGGCGCGGATCCTGCTGGCGTTGCTGCTGGCGAGCGGGATCACCGACCCCGCCGCCGTGCAGGCAGAATTCGACCGTCGCTGAACCTCAGCCGTTCGGCACGACGAGATACTTCTCGCCGGTCTTCATCTGCTTGTAGTCCATGATCGCGTCCTTGGTCAGCATGCCTTCGAGATCGACTTTCGACTTGTAGCTGCTGGCGAAAGTGGTCGTCAGATTGTCCAGCACGCGCTTGCGCATCCGCATCATGGTTTCCTGCCCGGCCTGCTGCAGGAACGGCGTGAGCAGCCAGCCCGACAGCGTCCAGCCGAAGCCGTAGCTGGGCGTCAGCGTGGTCGGCGAGAAGTCGAGGCGGCCATAGATGAACATGCGCTTCGCCTGGTTCGAGCCGTAGCGCGAATATTCGCTCATCTTCGAGACCGCGACCTGCTCCATCGCCTTGAAGCAGCTGTCGACCATCGTCCCGCCGCCGATCGGATCGAAGCCGTAGAAAGCGTCGGTTTCGTCGATCGCCGACTTGAGCTGGTTCATGAAGTCGCCGTCCGAGGAATTGACGATATGCGTCGCCCCGAGATCCTTGAGCAGGTCGACCTGGTCCTGCTTGCGCACGATGTTCACGAGGCCGAGCCCGTCTTCCTGGCAGATCTTGACCAGCATCTGGCCGAGGTTGGACGCGCCGACCGTGTGCAGGATCGCCTTCTGGCCGTCCATCTTGGCGTTTTCGGCAAAGCCGAGCGCGGTCATCGGGTTCACGAAGCTCGAAGCGCCGTCTTCCGAGGAATGGTCGCCGAGCGGCAGGCACATGGTCGCATCGACCAGCGCATACTGGCTGAACGCGTGGCCGGGCACGCAGGCGACCCGCTGGCCCATCAGCGCCTTGGCCATGTCGGAATCGCCGGTGGCGACGACGGTGCCGGCCCCTTCGTTGCCTGCCGGCAGGCGCTGCCCGTGGCGCGCCTTGGACCCGGTGTTGAACGGTTCGGGCATGTTGGCGACGACCTTGCCGGGCGAATATTCGGCGTTCTCGAAATCGGCGGCGCCGGTCAGGATGGCCAGGTCGCTCGGGTTGATCGGAGCGGCTTCCATGCGGACGAGCACCTGGTTTCCGGTCGGATCGCGGAACTCGCTTTCTGCGATCTCCAGCGTGAGGGTGCCGTCGCTTGTCAGCGTGGTGAAAAGTTGCTTGCCGGTGGTGGCCATGTCGATCTCTCCTGTGACTGTTGTGGTCTGGCTAGTCGCTACGGGAGCGCGTGGCTAGGGTGCCGTTGCGTCAACCCGCGTCGCGGCTATTGGCAAGCGGCGTGCTGCAGGCCAGACGCCGTTGCACGGATATCATCGAAGGAATGCCCATGCGCAGATTACTGACCGTTTCGGTTGCCGCCCTGGCCCTGTTGCACGGCGCGACCGCACTGGGCCACGACGGCGAGGTTTCCGCAGAACGCCTTGAGGCGGACGTCACCCTGCTTGCCGACGATGCCCTGGGCGGGCGCGAGGCGGGGACCGAAGGATACAATCTGGCGGCGGGCTACGTCGGGGGAGAATTTGCAGCGATCGGGCTCGATCCCGCGATCGGCAACCATTATTTCCAGACCATGCCGTTCCGCTTTTTCCAGGCGGACGATCCGTCGAAGCTTTCGATGACCATCATCGGGCGCGACGGTGCGCAGACGCTGGTCCCGGGCGACGAGATCATGATCGGAACCGAGGCCGCGGTCGCTTCCGCCAGCATCGAGGCGCCGCTGGTATTCGTCGGCAGCGGGTTCGCCGATGACGGGCTGGGCTGGGACGATTTCTCCGGCGTCGATGTCGCGGGCAAGATCGCGGTCGTCCTGCGCAATCCGCCGAAGATCATGGGCGACCAAGAGTACGGTTACTATCGCAACACGCAGGCCGAGCGGCTGGCAGCGCGCGGTGCCGTCGGCATGATCGTCCTCGTTACGCCGACTTACGAGAAGGGCATCAAGTTCGAGATGCTCAAGAGCGATTTCGAACCGGCCGTCAACATGGCCTGGCTGAGGGCTGACGGAACACCCTTCGCCGAGGTTCCCGACAGCTTCATCCGCGCTTTCGCGAGCGAGGAACTCGGCCGGCGCCTGATGGAAGGCCAGCCGGTCAGCTGGGAAGAAGCGGCAGCGGCCGAAGCCGATGGCAAGAAACGCCTACCGGCCTTCGAGCTGGGGTTCGGCGCGCGCCTGACCGCGGGCAACCGGCTGTGGCAGCAGAACAGCTACAATGTCGTCGGCGTGTTGCCGGGTAGCGATCCTGCGCTCGCGAACGAGATCGTCGTCGTCACCGCGCATCTCGACGGCGTCGGCACCCACGTCACCGAGAAGGAAGGCGACGACGAGATCGTCAATGCCGCGATGGACAATGCGACAGGCGTTGCCGCGATCACGGAGATCGCCCGCCTGCTCGCCCCGACCCCGCCGCGCCGCACGCTGGTGTTCGCCGCGTTGACCGCCGAGGAAAAGGGCCTGTGGGGCGCCGATTACCTTGCGCGCAACCCGGTCATGGCGGGCACGCACAAGGTCGTTGCCAATATCAACGTCGACATGCCGCTATCATCCTGGGAATTCACCGACCTGGTGGTCTACGGCGTCGAACGGACCACCATGGAACCGGTCATCCGCCAGTCTGTCGCCAGTGCCGGACTGGTCATCGTGCCCGATCCGCAGCCCGAGGAAAGCTATTTCACCCGCTCGGACCACTATCGTTTCGTGCAGCAGGGAATCCCGTCGGTCTACGTCAACCCGGGCTTCGGCAACGGCGGCGACAAGGCCTACAAGGACTTCATCGGGAAACATTATCACCAGCCTTCGGACGAGGTCGGGAACGTCGATTTCAGGCAATTGGCACGCTTCACCGATGTCTATCGCGACATCGTCGTGGGCGTTGCCAACATGGACGAGGCACCGCTGTGGCGCAAAGGTGATTTCTTCGCGAAGTTCTACGGCGGCAAGATGGAGGACTGATCCCCTCCTACCGGCAGCGGTGAGTCGGGATATGTGGCGCGAACGAAATACAGGCCGTGGGGCGGGGCATTGAGACCCAGTTCCTGCCGGTCCTTCGCGACCAGCGCTTGTGCCACCTGCTCCTCGCGCCAGCGCCCCATGCCGACCAGCGCCAGGCAGCCGACGATGCTGCGGACCTGGTGGTGCAGGAAACTGCGCGCCTCGGCATGGATCAGCACGTGCTCGCCATCTCTCTCGACATCCAGCCGGTCGAGCGTCTTGACCGGACTGGCCGACTGGCAATGAACCGAGCGGAAGGTCGTGAAATCATGGTGGCCGACCAGCGCCTGTGCGGCGCGGTGCATGGCCTCTTCGTCGAGCGGCTGCGTTACCTGCCACGCCCGGTCCTTCTCCAGCGTCAGCGGCGCGCGGCGATTGGCGATACGATAGATGTAAGCGCGACCCGTGCAGGAAAAGCGCGCGTGCCAGTCGTCGGGCACGATCTCGCAGTGCGTGACTGCGATCGGATCGGGTCGCAGATGCGCGTTGAGCGCCTCCATCAGCCGGAACGGTTCGATCGGTTTGGCGATGTCGACATGGCTGCGCATCGCAAGTGCGTGGACGCCGGTGTCGGTGCGACCCGCCGAGGCGAGCGTCACCTGCTCGCCCGTAATGCCCAGCACCGCCTCTTCGACCGACTGCTGCACGCTTGGGCCATGCGGCTGGCGCTGCAGGCCGAAGAAGGGTGTGCCGTCGAATTCGAGGGTCAGGGCGAAACGTTTCATCAGCGCGTCACCGGACCAGCGTGCCCTCCGGCACCGGCTTGCCGCGCAGGAAATCGGCCGCGTCCATCACCGGCTTGCCTGCGCGCTGGACTCGGGTCGGGCGGATCGCGGCGTGTTCGCAGGCGATGGTCAGTTCGTCGTCCAGGACATAGCCCGGCTTGCCCGCGCGCCCGATCACGTCGGCGGCGAAGACCTTGATCCGTTCGCCGTCGAGCTCGAACCAGGCACCCGGCGCGGGCGCGAAGGCGCGAACCTGCCGCTCGATGAAGCCGGCTGCGCGCGTGAAATCGATGCGCGCCTCGGACTTGTCGATCTTCGCGGCATAGGTCGCTTCCTTGTCGTCCTGCTCGACCGGCCGAAGCGCGGGCAGGTCGATCAGCGTGCCGACCATCAGTTGCGCGCCGATTTCCGCGAGTTCCGCGGTTAGTTCGCCGGCGGTCTTGTCCTCGATCGGGGTGCGGGCGGTCGCCAGCATGGGGCCGCTGTCGAGACCCGCTTCCATCTGCATGATCGTGATTCCCGTCACCGGGTCGCCCGCCAGGATCGCGCGCTGGATCGGTGCCGCGCCGCGCCATGCAGGCAACAGCGAGGCGTGGACGTTGAGACAGCCGTACCTCGGCACGTCGAGCACTGCCTGCGGAAGGATCAGGCCATAGGCTGCGACCACCGCGAGGTCCGGTTCGAGCGCGGCGAAATCGGCCAGCGTATCGATGTCCTTCAGCCGCTCGGGATGGCGCACCTCGATATGCAACCGTTCGGCTGCCTGATGCACCGGCGTCTTGACCAGTTCGCGCCCACGTCTGCCGCCGGGGCGCGGCGGCTGGGTATATACGCACACCACCTCGTGTGCCGCTTCGACCAGCGCGTCGAGCGTCGGAACGGCGAACTCTGGCGTTCCCATGAAAACTATCCGCATAGCGAGGCCTTGTAATTCCACCGTTCGGGCTGAGCTTGTCGAAGCCCTGCCTTTTCTTCTGCGGCAAGGCTAGTAGGAAGTACGGCCCTTCGACAGGCTCAGGGCGAACAAAAAAAGGGCGAGGCGCTTTGGCTTCACAAGAGATCGAGACGCTCGCATCGGCGCTGGCGCGGCTGCCCGGCCTCGGGCCACGGTCGGCCCGGCGCGCGGTCCTGTGGCTGGTCAAGCGGCGCGACAGCTCGCTCGGCGCGCTGGTCGATGCGCTGGCCGCGGTGCGCGACACGCTGGTGGAATGCTCCGTGTGCGGCAATGTCGACACGCGCGATCCCTGCGGCATCTGCGCCGATCCGCGCCGCGACACCCGTTCGATTTGCGTGGTCGAGGACGTGTCCGACCTGTGGGCGCTCGATCGGGCGAAGCTGTTCACCGGCAAATATCACGTGCTCGGCGGCAAGCTGTCCGCGCTGGACGGCGTGCGACCCGAAGATCTCAATATCGCCGGACTGCTCGCCCGGGTCGAGCAGGGCGGGGTGGACGAGGTCGTGCTCGCCATGAACGCCACGCTCGAAGGGCAGACGACCGCGCATTATCTCGCCGAGCGGCTCGAGGGTTTCCCGATCCGCATCACCCAGCTCGCCCATGGCCTGCCGGTCGGCGGCGAGCTCGACTACCTGGACGAGGGCACGTTGGCGCAGGCGCTCAGGGCGAGAAGACCCGTTTCCTGACCTTGCCGTTTGGCGAAGCCGACACTAAATCGCCACCCATGGCCATACGTGAGATTCTCGAGGTGCCGGATCCCCGGCTCAAGATCGTGTCCGAACCGGTGAAGCCGGAAGAGTTCAACGACGATTTGCGCACGCTCGTCGACGACATGTTCGAGACGATGTACGATGCTTATGGCATCGGCCTCGCCGCGATCCAGGTCGGCGTGCCCAAGCGCCTGCTGGTGATCGACCTGCAGCCCGAGGATCCGGATGCGCCGCCGGTCGAATGCGATCACGACGGGCACAAGCACACCCATCCCGCTACCAAGAAGGAGCCGCGGGTTTTCGTGAATCCCGAGATTCTCGATCCGGCGGAAGAACTCTCTACCTACTCGGAAGGCTGCCTGTCGGTCCCCGAGATCTATGCCGACGTCGATCGCCCCTCGACCTGCCGGGTCCGCTACCAGGATCTCGACGGCAACACGCACGAGGAAGACCTCGAAGGAATGATGTCGACCTGCATCCAGCACGAGATGGACCACCTTGAGGGGATCCTGTTCATCGATCACCTCAGCCGTCTGAAGCGCAACATGGCGCTCAAGAAGCTCAAGAAACTGCGCGAAGCGGCTTGATCGTCCGAAACGGTTGAAATTGTGGGAATGTCGCTGGCGTTCCCTCTCCGTTCCGCATAACATGTGCGGATGGATCCGACGCTTCTCACCATAATCGTACTCGTCATCAGCCTTGCTTGCGGCATCGCGGCAGGCTGGTTCTTCGGCTCTCGCCCGGTCGCGGACTGGAAGGCGCGCCACGGCGAACGCGACGCCGAAGCACGTGCGCTCGATGAGAAGTTCCGCAAGGCGATCGTCGATCTGGAGAATGCGACCGTGCGGGCTGGCCGGGCGGATGCGCTCGATGCCGAATTGCGCGAGACGCGGACAGCGCACGACGCGGCGCTGGAAGACCTTCGCCGGACCAACGGTGCGCTGGCATCGGAACTGGCTACGCTCAAGGAAAAGACCGCCAATTTCGATGAGCAGAAACGGCTGTTGGTCGAAGCGCGCGAGGAATTGCTCAAGGAGTTCCAGAACACCGGATCGGCCGTCCTCAGCAAGGCGCAGGAGGCGTTTCTCGAGCGCGCCAACGAGCGGTTCGGTCATTCGGAGAAGACCTCGGAGGAAAAGCTGCGCGCATTGCTCGACCCGGTCGGCAAGCGGCTCGAGGCCTATGAAAAGCAGGTCGCCGCGCTGGAGGAAAAGCGCACCGATGCCTTCGGGCGGCTGCACCAGCAGATCACCGAGATGCAGCGCGGGCAGGAAGAGGTCCGGCGCGAGGCGCAGCGGCTCGGCAACAGCCTGACCAATGCGCCCAAGGCGCGGGGCCGCTGGGGCGAGCGGGCGCTGCAGAACGTGCTCGAGCAATGCGGCCTGTCGGAGCACACCGATTTCATCCTCGAGCAATCGATGGATACCGACGAGGGACGACTGCGTCCCGACGCGATCGTCAACGTGCCCGGCCAGAAGAAACTGGTCATCGATGCCAAGGTGTCGCTCAACGCCTACCAGGCCGCGTTCGAGGCGGACAATGACGAGGATCGGGTGAGGCATCTCGACCTGCACGCCAAGTCGATGCGCGGTCACGTCCAGACGCTCGGTTCCAAGAACTACCAGAGCCAGTTCGACGATGCGCCCGATTACGTCGTCATGTTCGTCCCGGGCGAGCATTTCGTGGCCGCCGCGCTCGAACACGATCCCGAGCTGTGGGACTTCGCGTTTCGCAACAAGGTGCTGCTGGCAACGCCGACCAATCTTGTCGCAATCGCGCGGACTGTCGCGCAGGTCTGGCGGCAGGATACGATCGCTCGCGAGGCGGTCGAGATCGGCAAGGCGGGGGCCGAGCTCTACGACCGGCTGGCGGTCGCCGCAGAGCACATGAAGCGCGTGGGTGGCGGCCTGGAAACGGCGGTCAACAACTACAACAAATTTGTCGGCAGTTTCGAACGCAATGTCCTGTCGTCGGGCCGGCGACTGGCAGACAAGGGGATCGAGATCGGCAAGCGCGAAATCGAGGAAGTGCCGATTGTCGAGGCCACGCCGCGCTACAACGCCGAGGACGCCGCTCAGATCGAAGACGCGGGCCGCGAGGAACGCGACGCCGCGGAGTGATCAGCCTTCGAGGCTCGCGAGAACTTCGTAACCCAGTACTGCAGCCGCCACCGCGGCATTGAGGCTGTCGGCACGGCCGCGCATCGGCATGGTGACGCGCAGGTCGCAGGCAATCTCGTAGTCTCCCGGAAGACCTTGCGATTCATTGCCAACCATCACGAAGCACGGGGCCGCGTAAGCTGCGCCGCGATAGGGCACGGCGTCGCGCAAGCTTGCGGCAACCAGTTGCCCGTCGCCCGACCGCAACCACGGCAGGAAATGCTCCCACCGGGCCTGCGCGATCTGCTGCGTGAAGACGGCGCCCATGCTGGCGCGCACGGCTTCCACGCTGAACGGATCGGCGCAATCGTCGATCAGGATCAGTCCGCCTGCACCGATCGCATCGCCGGTGCGCAGCATGGTGCCAAGGTTGCCGGGATCGCGCAGCGCCTGCGCCACCAGCCAGATGTTCGCGCTCGCCCGATCGAGCGCTTCGAGGGGGGTGTCCAATTCGTCGAAAACCCCCAGTACGGCCTGCGGATTGTCCTTTCCGCTGATCTTGGCGAGGATGTCCGGAGTGGTCTCGATCACTTCGCCGCCGGATCCGGCGACCGCGCTTTCCAGTTCCGTCAGCAGGGGATGCGTGTCGCGCCGGCTCGCCACGACGAGGGTTTCCGGTATCCGCCCATTCTCCCGCGCATCGGTCAGCAGCCGCAGGCCTTCTGCGAGAAACTTGCCGGCAGCCTTGCGATGCTTTTTCACGCGCAGTGCGCGCAGGGCCTTGACCGTCGGATTGGAGAAGCCGGTGATTTCGCGGCGATCGATCGCCATGGAATCATTCCTCGCCGAAGCCGTCCTCGACCAGCTCGACGAGCTGTGCGAGCACCGCTTCGGCGTCGGTGCCCTCGACGATGATCTCGACGGTATCGCCCTTGGCGGCGCCGAGCATCATCAGGCCCAGGATCGATCCGCCCGCTGCTTCGGTCCCCTTGCGCGCGACATGGACCCGCGTGCTTTCGTCGAGTTCGGCCACTGCGGTCACGAACTTGGCGCTCGCGCGTGCGTGAAGGCCGCGCTTGTTGACGATCGTGACCTCGCGCCGCGCTTCGCTCATGGTCCGGTCACCGCGCCCCGGCCTTGGCCTTGCCGGGCTCGCCCTCGAGGAATTCGGATGCGATGGTGATGTAGTTGCGGCCCGCGTCGCGTGCGGCTTCCACCGCCTCGACCACGCCCATGCACTTGCGCGCGCCGGCCAGGCGGATGAGCATCGGCAGGTTGATGCCTGCAATGACCTCGACCCGGCCCGCGTCGAGCAGCGAGATCGCCAGGTTGGAGGGCGTCCCGCCGAACAGGTCGGTCAGCACGATCACCCCTTCGCCCGAATCGACCGCGGTGATCGCCTTGGCGATCTGGCCGCGGCGCTGTTCCATGTCGTCGATGGGGCCGATGCAGACGGTCTCGATCGCGTCCTGCTTGCCGACGACGTGCTCCATCGCCTCGACGAATTGCTCGGCGAGATTGCCATGCGTGACCAGGATCATGCCGATCATGCGTTGCTACCAGCTGCAATCATTTGGGAAGTCTCTATCCATTCGCCTGCCTGCGGGGCTTTTCCAGCTCGTCCGCGGCCCGGGTGGTCAAATTACGGTGACGGACAGTGGGCGAAAAACCCGCATCGCGCAAGGCCTGAGCGATCCGCTCGGCGGTGAAAACCGAACGGTGCCGGCCGCCGGTGCAGCCGAACGCGACATTGAGATAGCTGCGTCCTTCGTCGCGATACTGCGGTATCAGGAACAGCAGGAGATCACGGATCCGCTCGTATGCGGGGACGAAAGCCTCGTCAGCCTCGATATAGTCCCCGACTTCGGCGTCGAGCCCGGTCTGCTCGCGCAGGGCGGCGTCCCAGTGCGGATTGGCGAGAAAGCGCATGTCGAACACCAGGTCGGCGAGCGGGGGCATGCCGCGCGCGAAACCGAAACTGGACACGGTAATCACCATCTCTACCGGCGCGCTGTCGTGATAACGGTCGCGCATGACCTGCTGCAGCTGGTTGGTCGAATAATCGGTGGTATCCACGACGGCCTCGGCCCAACTGCGAAGCGGCTCCAGCAATTCGCGTTCGGCCTTGATCCCGTCGAGCACGGGTCGGCCTTGGGCCATCGGATGCCGCCGGCGGTTCTCGTTGTAGCGCCGTTCCAGCTCGCCGCTGGCGCAATCCAGAAAGAGCGTATGGACGGCGAGGTCTTCGCGCTGCGACATCCTGTCGACCAGTTCCACGATGTCTTTCGGGTCGAACCCGCGGGTACGGCTGTCGAAACCGATCGCCAGCGGCGTACGCCCGGGGTGGTCTTTCCCGATCAGGCGACCGAGCAAGCGGACCGGAAAATTGTCGATCGCTTCCCAACCGAGGTCTTCCAGCGTGCGCAGCGCGGTGGTCTTGCCCGCGCCCGACATGCCGGTGACCAGCAGGATCGGCTGGGGAGGGACAGGGGGCTCGTCGCTATGCATGATTCGAGGAATCTCAATCCGATGCGACCCGGATCGTGAGCAAGCATGAGGGTGCCAGGGCTGCCGGGCAAGTCAAAATCGCCGGGTCAGACAAATGCGCCATGCGTGCGCAGCGCCCACTCCGCACGCAGCGGCGCGGCGGCCAGCGCCGGATCGAAGGCGAGCGCCGGGATCGCCACGTCGAGCAGGACCTCGTGCGAAACGGTTTCGGGAAACCGCGGCGCATCGGGGGTCAGCTTTAGCACCAGCGCGAGCGGTGCGGACGTCGTCGCGATCTCGACGATCCCGACATTTCGCACCTCGATCTTCCCGGCGATGTTCGGCGGCGGCGTCGCGAGCAGGCGGGTGCTTTCGCGAAGGAGGGAGATGCCATCGTCGCCGATCAGCACCGCACCGCGATCGATGAGGCCGAGGGCGAGGGTGCTCTTGCCACTTCCCGGTGGGCCGGACAGCATGATCGCGTGTCCGTCGACCGCGACGACGGTTACTCCGGCAATGCTCGTCTGCTCGTTCACCGCGCGACCGGCAGTTCGAGCCGCAGGCAGGCGCCGCTTTTGCCATCGTCGCGGCCGTGGGCGGAAAGCGCCCCGTCGTGGGCCTCGGCGATCGTGCGGGCGATCGCGAGGCCAAGGCCACTGTGCTGCCCGAAATCCTCGTCTTCTGGGCGCACCGAGTGGAACCGTCGAAACACCTTCTCGCGCTCTTCCTCGGGGATCCCCGGCCCCTCGTCGCAGACCGTCAGCACGTACCAGTCGGCATCGCGCACGATCGACACGGTGACCGCGCCGCCGGGAGGGGAAAAGGAAACCGCATTGTCGAGCAGGTTCTCGATGACGCGTTCGAGCCGGGCGGGGACGCCGCCCACGATCGGCGGGCTTTCCGGGGGCTCGAAACGAATGGTCTGGCCGGCATTTTCCGCCCGGTCCTCGCGCGAGCCGAGAATGTTGACGACGAGCTTCGCCAAGTCGATCCGCTCGAAAACCGCGCGCGACATCTCGGCGTCGATCCGGCTCGCATCGGATATCTCGGTCACCAGCCGGTCGATGCGCCGTACGTCGTGGGTAGCGATGTCGGTCAGTTGCTTGCGCAGGTCGGGATCCTCGACCCGGCCAAGCGATTCCATGGCGCTGCGCAGCGAAGCGAGCGGGTTCTTGATTTCGTGCGCGACGTCGGCGGCGAAGCTTTCGACCGCGTCGATCCGGTGGCGCAGGGCATCCGTCATGTCGGACACCGCGCGCGCCAGCAGGCCGATCTCGTCGCGCCGTTCGGGCAGGCGAGGGACCTCGACCTGCCGGTCGCGCCCGAGCCGCACGCGGATCGCCGCCCTGGCCAACAGGCGCAGCGGCTGGGCGATCGTGCGCGCCATGTAGAGCGACAGCAGGACGGAAATCAGCATGGCCAGCCCGACCGCGCTGACCAGCGTGGTGCGGGCTTCGCGCACGCTGTCGCGGATGTCGGTAGCCTTGCGGGTAGTCAGAAGCGTCGCGCCGATCAGGCCGACCGGCGCGGCGGCATTGATGACCGGCGTTCCGTCGGGCGCATCGCGCAACTGGATCTGGCTGAGGTTCTCGTTGCGAGCCCGCTCGAGTTCGGGCCAGACATCTGCGCGCGTATCCTCCGGCTCGATGTAATCGGGGATCGGGTCGGCCCCGACCACAGTGTCGACCGCCTTGTCGAGCACGCGGGCGACGTCTTCGCGCCATGGCTTGTCGCCCGAATCGTCGAACGTGAAAGCCGGCTGGTCGAGGACGAAACTGTCGGCCCATAGCAAGCCCTCGGCATCGAACATCCGCAGGCGCATCTGCTGTTCCTTGCCGATCTGTACCAGCAGCGCCTCCTGCCGCTCCCTCGACGCGCCTGCCAGCGCCTCGGCGGTGATCTGCGCCTCGATCCGCGCGAGCTTGTAGCGTTCGGAAAGGAGCTGCTTGCGATAGGTGTCGAGATAGAACGTGCCGCCGCCGAGCAGCAGCAGCGGCAGGACGTTGACGGCGAGAATCTTGGTCGTGAGCGAGAGGCTGGGCGACCAGCTGATCCGCTCCAGCCCGTCGCGCAGGCGGCTGGTTTCAGCCATCGTTGAAGCTGTAGCCGGCACCGTAGAGCGTCTCGATCGCCGAGAACTCGGGCGCAACGCTGCGGAACTTGCGCCGCATGCGCTTGATGTGACTGTCCACAGTACGATCGTCGACGAAGACATCGTCCGGGTAGGCCGCATCCATCAACTGGTTGCGGCTCTTGATGACACCGGGGCGGGTCGCGAGGGCTTCCAGGATCAGGAACTCGGTCACGGTCAGCGAAACGGTCTTGCCGTCCCATGTCACCCGGTGGCGGGCCGGGTCCATCACCAGCGGGCCGCGCACGATCTCCACGCTTGCGTCGCCCCCCTCGTCGCGGGCGGTACCCGGCACGTGGATGTCGCGGCGGCGCAGGATCGCACGGATGCGGGCGAGCAGCAGGCGCAGGCTGAACGGCTTGGAGATATAGTCGTCCGCGCCCATTTCGAGCCCGGCCTCCTCGTCCTGCTCGTCGTCCTTGCTGGTCAGGAAGATCACCGGCAGGTCGGACCGTTCGCGCACGCGACGCAGCAATTCCGTCCCATCCATGCGCGGCATCTTGATGTCGAAGACGCCCAGGTCGGGCGGATTGTCGGTCAGCGCCTTCAGCGCCGTTTCGCCGTCGGAGTAAACCCGCGTGGCGAAACCCTCGGCCTGCAGGGCGATGGACACGGTCGTCAGGATGTTGCGATCGTCATCGACCAGCGCGATCACGGTTTCGGTCTTCTCCACCGGCGCTTCGTCGGCATTGGTCATCTGGCTTGGTCCATTTAGTAGGCTGCGCCCTGTGACCTAGCGCTTTGCCTGCGGTGAAACAACGCGGGCCGCGCCCGGCAACCTCGATTGTGCATAATCGTGGCTACCAAGGCCAGCATTCGCCCGGATTTCCATGGGATTCGGCGATTGGGAACGTTAGCATCGCGCGGTTTGACGCTTGTGGCGAACAACAGTATTGCAAGGTGCAAGGCTCGCGTGTCCGCTCGCTCGGCGACGCGGGGTTTTCTCACATCTCGGTCCTCAGGAGAGAGCATGACCGCGCCGTTATCCGTTTCCCTGTCGCAGCAGGGCATTGCCACCAATGCCGAAATCCATGCGAACCTTTCCTCCGCCGAACTGACCGAGGCAGCACTTGCCAACGGCGAAGGCCGCAAGGCCAAGGGCGGCCCGCTGGTCGTCGAAACCGGCCAGCACACCGGTCGTAGCGCCAAGGACAAGTTCATCGTCCGCGACAGCGAGACAGAGAACACCGTCTGGTGGGACAACAACGCATCCATGACGCCGGAGCATTTCGCGGCGTTGAAGGAAGACTTCATGGCGGCCGTCGCCGACAAGGACCGGCTCTACGTCGCCGACCTGTTCGGCGGTTCGCAGCCGGAATACCGGGTCAACGTGCGGGTCATCAACGAGCTCGCCTGGCACAACCAGTTCATCCGCACGCTGCTGGTGCGGCCGACTGCGGCTGAGCTGGAAGGCTTCGAGCCAGAATACACGATCATCGACCTGCCGAGCTTCCGCGCCGATCCCGCGCGCCACGGCTGCCGCGGCGAGACGGTGATCGCGGTCAGCCTCAAGGAAAAGCTCATTCTGATCGGCGGCACCAAATATGCCGGCGAGATGAAGAAGAGCGTCTTCGGCATCCTCAACTACCTGCTTCCGCCGCAAGGCGTGATGCCGATGCACTGCTCGGCCAATATCGGCCCGGACGGCAAGACGGCGGTCTTCTTCGGCCTGTCCGGTACCGGCAAGACGACGCTGTCGGCCGATGCGAGCCGCACGCTGATCGGCGACGACGAGCACGGCTGGTCGGACACGGCGGTCTTCAACTTCGAAGGCGGCTGCTACGCCAAGATGATTCGCCTGTCGGAAGAGGCCGAACCGGAAATCTACGCGACCACGCGCATGGAAGGCACCGTGCTCGAGAACGTCGTGATGGACGAAGACGGCAACATCGATCTCGACGACAACAGCCTCGCCGAAAACACCCGCGGCGCCTATCCGCTGTCCTCGATTCCCAATACGTCCGAAGACAACATGGGCCCGCCGCCC
The DNA here is from genome assembly GCF_009827535.1 of Qipengyuania oceanensis. Taxonomy (NCBI): domain Bacteria; kingdom Pseudomonadati; phylum Pseudomonadota; class Alphaproteobacteria; order Sphingomonadales; family Erythrobacteraceae; genus Qipengyuania; species Qipengyuania oceanensis. The sequence continues at coordinate 22,852 of NZ_WTYN01000002.1, forward strand.
AGCAACGTGATCATGCTCACGGCCGATGCCTTCGGTGTGCTGCCTCCGATCGCGAAGCTTACGCCCGACCAGGCGATGTATCACTTCCTGTCGGGCTATACCGCCAAGGTAGCCGGTACCGAGATTGGCGTGACCGAGCCCGAAGCGACCTTCAGCACCTGCTTCGGCGCGCCCTTTATGCCGCGTCATCCGAGCGTCTACGGCAACTTGCTCAAGAAGCGGATCGCCGAGGGGCAGGTCGATTGCTGGCTGGTCAACACCGGCTGGACCGGCGGCAAATACGGCACCGGAAACCGGATGCCCATCAAGGCGACCCGCGCGCTGCTCAATGCAGCGCTCGACGGATCGCTCAACGATGCCGAGTTTCGCAGGGACGAGAACTTCGGGTTCGACGTGCCGGTATCCGTACCTGGTGTCGATTCGGCGATCCTCGATCCGCGCTCGACCTGGGCCGATCCGGAAGAATACGACCGGACCGCGCAGAAACTGGTCCGGCTCTTCATTGAGAATTTCGCGCCCTTCGCCGACCACGTCGACCAAGGAGTGCGCGACGCGGCACCGAACACTCCCGTCGCCGCCTGAACCGATCGGACGGCTGGTCGGGCCCAGTGGGCGGACTGACCGCTGAAACAAGCTGACAGCCCCCGGCCGGGAAACCGGACCGGGGGTTCGCTTGTTCAGGGAGGGTAGGGCATTCCGCCCACCGGAGACCCGATATGAGCCTAACCCAAGCCCTTCAGCAGAACGGCACGATCGCCAGCATGGCCGATGAACTCGGTATCGACCAGCAGACCGCCATGGCGGGCGCGCAGGCGGTGCTGCCCGCGCTGGTCGCAGGGATGGGGCGGCAGACGGCCCACGGGACGAACAATTTCGGCGGCCTTGCCGACATCCTGACCAGGTCGCTCGGCAGTCAGTCGGCACCTGCCGGCGGAGGCGGGCTGGGCGACGCCCTTGGTGGCGGCCTCGGCGGTGTCCTGCTCGACGCCGTGCTCAAGAAGCAGCCTACCCCGACGCAGCCCGGCAACGACATTCTCGGCGAGATTTTCGGCAACAAGGATGTCAGCCGCGGTGTGGCCGAGGAGGCCGCCGGCTCGACCGGTATCGCGCCCGAACTCATCAAGAAAATGCTTCCGATCCTGGCGATGGCCGTGGTCGGCTACATGCTCAACCAGAAGCAGGGCGGGCAGACTGGCGGAGGCGGGCAGGATGCAGGAGGTCCGATCGGCGGCGCACTGGGCGGCATACTGGGACAGGTCGTCGGAGGAATGCTGCGCCGCTAGCGCACGCGCGAAAAAAAAGGGACCGATAGCTTGCGCTACCGGTCCCGATTCTTTCGCAAGGCTCGGACTGTCAGTCGAGAAACTCGGCCGGGACCTTGCCGCCATTGCGCGAAAGATGCTGCATCGTCGTGCGGTGGAGCCAGACGTTGTCTTCGGCCGTGCCGGAATAATCCTCGCGGCCCAGCTCGTGCGCGAGCGCTTTGCGGTTCTCATAGCTCGAATCGACGCCGATCAGCTTCATCAGGTCGACGATCGACGTGCGCCAGTTAAGCCGGTCCGCGCCGGGCATCGAATCGAGATTGTTCTCGACATCGACCACGTCCACCGCGTGTGCCTGGGCGGCCTGGGTCGGTGTCGGCTGCGGTGTCGGCGGCGGCATGACGCCGTCTTGCGGCTTGTCCTTCTTGCCGAAGATGGCGTCCTTGATCTTGCTGAAAATGCTCATGGGGCACTGCTCCTGAATTGCTCCGCCGGAGAAATGACTCCCGCTTCGCTTTATCAACGCAGCTTTGCCCCGCCGGTTTCGAGAATTTCGACCGGGCTTGCGCCACGCGGCGCGGGCGGCGAAAGGTGACCCGATGGATACCGTCCTGTCAGTCGTGGTTCTCGGCGCCGTCCTGTTGCTCGGCGGCGCATTCGTGCTTTGGCGGAAGGGAGGGAGCACCAGGCAGGTATTCCTGATGATCCTGCTCGCGCTGATCATGCTCGCCAATGTGGCGATCTGGACGGTCCCCGATGCGAGCGGCGATGCGCCGCTCGACCGGGTGGAGGAGCAGCAACGGCAGGCCGCTACTCCGGCAGTACCCATTTGACCGAGCTTTCGTAACGACCGGCCACCGGCTGGTTTTCGCCATTGCGCGCCGGATCGAACTTGGCTCGCCGCTCGACATTACGACATGTGGCTTCGTCGAGCCGGGCCGACCCGCTCGATCGGGTGATGGTGCAGCTCTCGACCTTGCCATTCGCCGCGATCTGGAGCCGGAACCGCGCGGTTCCCTCGCTACCCTTGCGAATCTCGGCGGACGGGTAGTCGTCCGTCGTCACCCAGCGCGAAGGATCGTTGCGCGGACGCGCCGCGACCGGATCGAAGCTGGGCTTGGGAGCCACACTCGGGCCCGGCGTCGGCATCGGTACCGGGATCTTGGTGATGATGAAGTCGTCGACCGGCGGCAGGTCGGCAGGCTCCACCTTGAAATCGGCCGGCTTGTTGAAGTCCAGCGGAGGAGCGGGAACCTGCACGATCGGATCGACGGCCGAATCCTCGGGCTGCGGCGGGGGAGGCTCGTCGATCGGCGTGGGCGGATCGATCGGGATATCGATCACATCGGGATTCTGCTGGATGATACGATCCATGATCGCGCCGCCGAGCCCGGTTACCAGCAAATATCCGATGCCGGCATGGATCGCGATCACGGCGGCGATGGGCCCGGGGCGGGCGGCTCGGTTGAAGTTATCGGCATAGGCCATGGCGGGTTCCTCTCGCTTGCTGGCGGGAACCGACCCCAGGGTGGATAGAGCCGGCCCCCAACCTTTATGTTACAACATTACCTAAATGATATGAAGTTACATATGTTTGCAAGGACTTTCGCGTTTCCCGATGCAACGGAACCTGAGGTCGGACGGAAATGGCCGGTCTGTCCCGCCCGGCGGGAGATCCCAGCTTAACAGCTTATTTGCGTAGAGCACCCTGGCCGAAATGCGACCGCATGAACAGAAAAGGGCGGCCCATGCAGGACCGCCCGTTTGCTTTTTCATCGTGATGCCGGAATTACTTGATCGGGCAATCCGGTGAGAGACGGAAATCGAGGTAGTTGTTCACCGAATCCATCAGCTCCTTCTGTTCGTTCTCGAAAAAGTGATTGGCGCGGGGAATTTCCTCGTGGTGGATCGTGATGTGCTTTTGCGTGCGCAGCTTGTCGACCAGCTTCTGCACGGCGCTCGGCTGGACGACCGTATCGGCCGCACCCTGAATGAAGATGCCGCTTGCGGGGCAGGGCGCGAGGAAACTGAAATCATACATGTTGGCCGGCGCGCCAATGGAGATGAAGCCGCGCACTTCGGGGCGGCGCATCAGCAATTGCATCCCGATCAGCGCTCCGAAGCTGACGCCGGCGACCCAGGTGGTCTGCGCTTCGGGATGGATCGACTGGACCCAGTCGAGCGCCGATGCCGCATCCGACAGCTCGCCGATACCATTGTCGAAACTGCCCTGGCTGCGGCCGACGCCGCGAAAGTTAAAGCGAAGGGTCGCAAAACCGCGGTCGACGAAGGTCTTGTAGAGCTCCTGCGTGATCCGTTCGTTCATCGTGCCGCCGCCTTGGGGATGCGGGTGCAGGATCATCGCCACGGGCGCGCGCGGACGCGGGCCGGGAGAGAAACGACCTTCGAGACGGCCTTCGGGGCCGGGAAAGATGACTGAGGGCATGCAGGAACCTGTCAGATGATGTCGGGGCCGCGCGGTCCGGGTGGCGCGCGCGAAGTCGCGGGCTATATAGGGTTTCGCGCAAAAATCGCAATTGTTTCACGCTTTCCCACGTCAGGCCCGTCCCATCCCCGAACGCATCTATCTCGACCATGCCGCGACCAGCCCGCTTCGCCCCGAAGCACAGGCGGCGATGGAAAAGGGTATCGGGCTCTGGGCGAACCCCTCTTCGCCCCATGCCGAAGGGCGCCGGGCGAAGGCCGCGCTGGAGGATGCGCGCGACAGGGTAAAGCAGGCTCTGGCGTGGGATGGCGAGTTGATCTTCACTAGCGGTGCGAGCGAGGCGCTGTGGATTGCCCTCAACCGCGCAAAGGCCAGGCGGCGGATCGTCAGCGCGGTGGAGCACGACGCGGTGTTCCGCGCCGCGCCCGATGCCGAGGTGCTGCCGATCGAGAACGGTGAGGTCGTGCTGGATGCGGACCTCGGCGCAGCGGTCGTCGCGATCCAGCAGGTCAATCCGGAAACCGGAGCCATGTTTCACGAGATGGGCGAAGTGCTCGCCCGCGTAACAAATGCCGGCGGGGTACTGCTTGTCGATTGCTCGCAAGGGGCCGGCAAGATCGAGCTTCCGGATTGCGACATGGCGGTGGTCAGCGCGCACAAATTCGGCGGACCCATCGGGATCGGCGCATTGCTGGTACGCGACTTCGCCCTGCTCGAACCTGTAGGCGGGCACGAGCGCGGCTACCGCGCCGGGACGGAAAACCTGCCCGCCGCACTGAGCATGGCTGCTGCGCTGGAAACAGGCGGCTTCGATGGCTGGCGATCGACGCGCGAACAACGGTCGGGCTTCATGGATCAGCTCGCAGGCGAGATGCTGGTGACGGGGCAGGTCCACAGCGACCATATCTTTGCGATCACCCACCAGTCGCTCAGCGCGCAGGCGCAATTGATCCGGCTCGATGCAATGGGCTTGGCCGTCTCGGCGGGCAGCGCGTGCTCTTCGGGCACGCTCAAGAAGAGCCGCGTGCTCGATGCATTCGGGATCGACGACGACACCGCCAGCCGCACGATCCGCGTCAGCATGGGCTGGAACACGACCGCCGCGGAACTCGATGCCTTCGCAAACGCTTGGAAGTCGCTCACATGATCTATCTCGACTATCAGGCGACCACTCCGCTCGCTCCAGAAGCGCGCGACGAAATGCTGCGCTGGCTCGATGGGCCGGGCGGCTCGGGCTTCGGCAATCCGCACAGCGCGCATCGCATGGGCCGGCAGGCCGCGGCGGCGATCGAGGTCGCGCGCGACAGGGTGGCGGCGCTGTTCCCCGCAGGCGGCAAGGTCATTTTCACCAGCGGCGCGACCGAAGCGATCAATCTCGCCATGAGAGGGACAGCGCAGCAGGCGGGCACCATCTCCGTCTCCGCGATCGAGCACGCAGCCGTGCTCGATACCGCGCGATCGCTCGGCAATTGCCACGAACTGAATGTCGCGAAGAACGGCCAGTGCAACACGAAGCAGGACTTGCCTGCCGACACGCGGCTGGTCGCGGTGATGCAGGTCAACAACGAGATCGGCACGATCCAGCCGACGGTGGATTGGCATCGCAAGGCCAAGCAGGCGAACGCGCTCTACCTGTGCGACGCGGTGCAGGCTTACGGCAAGATGGACGTTACCGGCGCGGACATGATCGCCGTATCCGCGCACAAGCTGCACGGTCCCAAGGGGGTGGGTGCGCTGTGGATCCGCAGCGGTCTCGATATCGACGAGGTGCAGACCGGGGGCGGGCAGGAGGAAGGCCTGCGTTCGGGCACGCTTAGCCCTGCATTGTGCGCCGGCTTCGGAATTGCTGCGAAGGAAGCGAAGGAACGGATGGAGCGCGATGCCGAGCATATCGATAAGCTCTGGACGAAGGCGCGCGACATCCTCGACAACTGGGTCGTCAACGGCAGCGAGAGCGCCCGGTGGCACGGGAATCTCAACCTGCGCAAGAACGGCCTCGACGTCGCAAGGCTGATGAGCGACTGCCGCGACGTGATGTTCTCCGCCGGCAGCGCCTGCGCCAGCGGATCGGGCCGTACCAGTCACGTGCTGAGAGCCGTCGGCCTGTCGGACAAGGCCGCTAAGAGCTCGATCAGGATCGGCTTCGGACGCTACACCACGATGGACGAGATCGAGAAGGGCTGCGGCAAGATCGCCGAGGCAGCGAAGGCACAGGGGCTGGGCTGATGGTTCGCGTCACTTTCACGACACCGCGGGGCGAAACCGTGGAAGCCGAGGGCGCTGCGGGCGATAATCTGCTGCGCGTCGGCCAGGCGGCGGGGATGCCGCTGGAAGGCACCTGCGAAGGGCAGATGGCCTGTTCGACGTGCCATGTGATCGTCGACAAGGATTGGTTCGACCGGCTCGTACCGGCGAGCGATGAAGAAGAGGACATGCTCGACCTTGCCGCCGGCGCTCGCGCGACGAGCCGGCTGTCGTGCCAGATCGAGCTGTCCGATGCTCTCGACGGGCTGGCAGTGACCATCCCCGCCGAGAGCAACGACATGCGCCGGATCTAGACCGCCTCGGGCTCGGCTCCGGCCCCGGCTCCGGCAAATCGGCGGCGCAGTTTAAGCCCGAGCCAGACCAGCAGCGCGAGCGGAATCGCGAGCGCCCCGAACAGGATCAGGCCCGCGATCACCGTGCCGAGGATCGCTCCGACCGAGCCGAGCGCATCGCGGATCGGATCCACGAATCCGCTCGCGGGTGGGGCGCCGGATTCGTAGGCGATATTGACCCGGCTGTAGGCGACGCGGGTCTTCATTTCCTCCAGCCAGCTCCTCGCCTGGTCGATCTCCTCGTTGACGCGGGCAACGCTGCGCTCCGCCTCGACCAGTTCGGCGACCGTGCCCCGCCGGGTCTGCAGCACCTCGAGCAACCGGTCGCGCAGGACCATTCGCGAACGCAGCCGCGCCTCGGTATCGACGATCGCCTTCGACAGGTCCTCGCCCGCGATGGTCGCCCCGGTCGCCTCGGCCTCGACCGCCTGGGCAGCTTCGCCAAGCTTCGTGCCGAAACCGCGCGCCTTGTCCGAAACGACGGCCAGCTGGAGCGTGCCCCTGGTGTAATTGCCCGGCTCGCCGTCCTGGCTCATCGACAGGATTCGGCATGCATACGGCCCCTGCGCCTCGCACATGTCGGCGTGCTTCTGCTGCAGCGTGGGGATGTCTTCGCCCGCCAGCCGGAAGCCGTAATCGAAAACGTAGGCGATCTTCGGCAGCGAGACGGGAATGTCCGGGGCGGCGGAAATCGATCGCATTTCGCCGCTCGACGAGGCTTGCGTGTCCTCGTTTTCGGTCGATTCGGTCATCGCCATGTCGGCGGTGGCGGCCTCTTCGCCGGAAACCTCGTAGGGGTCGCCAGTTTCCGAACATCCCGCCAGCAGCGCCAGTGCAGCCGCTCCGCCGAGCGCCATGCTTGTCATTGTCTTAGCCATATTGCTTCCTCTCTTGCCTCAATTGCGCCAAAGTTTTGCCACATTCTCGCCATAATTAAGCCGCGAGGTCAAGTTCGGTTCCGCTGTCCTAGCTGATCGGGCAGTTTCACCAGGCTTTTGTGCGCGCCACTGTCCGCCAGAAAGAGGAGAGACGTGCATGGCAATTCTCGACCAATTCGCGCTGGACGGTCAGGTCGCCGTCGTGACCGGGGCAGGCAAGGGCATCGGCCGCTCGATCGCCATCGGGTTGGCAGAGGCAGGGGCGGACGTCGTGGTCGCTTCCCGCACCCAGGCCGATCTCGACACGGTCGCCGACGAAATCCGCGCAACCGGCCGCCGCGCACTCGCGGTGGCGAGCGATGCCACCGACCGCTCAGCGCTCGAGGCACTCGCACAGGCCGCGATCGCGCAGTTCGGCAAGTTGGATATATGGGTGAACAATGCCGGCGGCATACCCGGCGGAACGCCCGATTACCTCACCCGGACGAGTGAAGAGAGCTTCGACGCGCAGATCGATCTCAACCTCAAGGCGGTGTGGATGGGTTCGACCGTGGCCGCGCGGGCGATGGGCGAGGCAGGTGGCGCGATCGTCAACATCTCGTCGCGCGCAGCTTATGGTCCGCAAGTCAAGAACGGCCCGTACGGGGCGGCAAAAGCGGCGACCAACAGTCTGACCGAGACACTCGGGTGGGAACTTGCCCCGACAATCCGGGTCAACGCTGTCGCGCCGGGCCCCATCCCGACCGAGAATTTCGACGACTGCATGGGCACGGACACCCAAGAAAAACGCGCGGCTCTCCTCAAGCACATCGGGATCCCGATGCGTCGATACGGAGAGCCGCGCGATATCGCGTCGGCAGTTGTGTTCCTCGCCTCGCCAGCGGCTAGCTGGATCACCGGTCAGTGCCTCTACGTCACTGGCGGGCGATGAAACATGTGGTGATCAGGCGGTTTCCATCTCGCGCTTTTCCGCGCTTTCGCCGAGCATTTCGATCAGCGCCTTACTGAAGGCGGGGATGTCTTCCGGCTTGCGGCTCGTGATGAGATTGCCATCGACCGAGACTTCCTGGTCGACGACCTTGGCACCGGCATTGGTGAGGTCCGTGCGGATCGAGGGCCAACCCGTCACCGTGCGGCCGTTGACGAGATTCGCTTCGGCGAGCAGCCAAGGCGCGTGGCAGATCGCGGCGATCGGCTTGCCCGCGCTGTCGAACTGGCGGATCAGGTCGATGACCTTGTCATTCATGCGAAGAATGTCCGGGTTCATCTGTCCGCCGGGCAGCAGAAGTGCGTCGTAATCGCCGACAGCGACCTCGTCGACGGTCAGGTCGACCGCAACGCTTTCGCCCCAATCCTTCTGATCCCAGCCCTTGATCTCTCCGTCTTCGAGGCTGGCTACGGTCGTTTCGAAACCCTGGTTGTCGAGGTTCTTGCGCGGCTTCATCAGCTCGCTCTGTTCGAAGCCGTCGGTGGCGATAATCAGTACGCGTTTCATGGGTAACTCCTTATTTCGTGTTACCCGTTCAATGCGTGGGGACAGCAGACCGTTCCGCCCTGTTAGCCGAGCTGTTGCGGTGATAGGGCGAGCCGCATGGCAGTCCTTGAAGACGAAAAAGATCCGTTCGACGCGATCGTTGATGCGCCCTTCGATTCCGCGCTCGAGGAGCGCTATCTTGTCTATGCTCTCAGCACGATTACGGCGCGCTCGCTGCCCGACCTGCGCGACGGGTTGAAGCCGGTCCACCGCCGCCTGTTGTGGACGATGCGGCAATTGAAGCTCGATCCAACCAACACTTTCAAGAAGTCCGCCCGCGTGGTCGGCGAGGTGATCGGCAAGTACCACCCCCACGGCGATACCGCGGCTTACGATGCGATGGTCCGCCTCGCGCAGGATTTCTCGCTCCGCTATCCGCTGGTCGAAGGGCAGGGCAACTTCGGCAATATCGACGGCGATAACGCGGCGGCCTATCGCTACACCGAGGCGCGACTGACCAAGACGGCGATGCAGCTCATGGCCGGGCTCGACGAAGGCACGGTCGACTTCATCCCGACCTACAACGGCGAGGAGGAAGAGCCCGACATCATGCCCGGGCTGTTCCCGAACCTGCTTGCCAACGGGGCGAGCGGGATCGCGGTCGGCATGGCCACCAGCATCCCCAGCCACAATGTCTCCGAGGTGATCGATGCGACGCTCGAGCTGATCGACAATCCGCACGTCGAACACGCCCGATTGATGGAGCTGTTCCAGGGGCCCGACTTTGCCACCGGCGGGCTCGTCGTCGACAGTGCGCAGAGCATTTCGCAAGCCTACGAGACTGGTCGCGGCAGCTTCCGTCTGCGCGGCCGTTTCCATGCCGCCGAAGCCGAGAAGGCGGAGGATCGCGAGGCCGGGATCGAGCGGCTGAAGGGTGGCGGCTACCAGCTGGTCATTTCCGAGATTCCCTACCAGGTCGCCAAGGGCAAGCTGATCGAGCAGATCGCGCAGGCGATCGCCGACAGGAAGCTGCCGATCCTGGAAGACGTGCGCGACGAAAGCGACGAGCAGGTCCGCATCGTGCTGGTGCCGCGCAGCCGCAACGTTGATCCCGAACTGCTCAAGGAATCGCTCTACAAGCTGACCGATCTGGAAACGCGCTTCGGCCTCAACCTCAATGTCCTCGATGCGACCCGCACCCCGATGGTCATGGGGCTGAAGGAATTGCTGGAGCACTGGGTCCGCAGCCAAATCGACATCCTGCAACGGCGCAGCCTGCACCGGCTCGACCAGATCGCCCGGCGGCTGGAACTGGTCGAAGGCTACATCATCGCCTTCCTCAACCTCGACCGGGTGATCGAGATCATCCGCACCGAGGACGAGCCCAAGCAGGTGATGATGGCCGAATTCAGCCTGACCGACCGGCAGGCCGAAGCGATCCTCAACATGCGCCTGCGCTCCTTGCGCAAGCTGGAAGAAATGCAGCTGCGCGGCGAGAAGGACGACCTGCTCGCCGAACAAGAGGAACTGCAGAAGCTGCTCGACAGCCCGGCGCGCCAGCGCACCCGCCTCAAGCGCGATCTCAAGTCGCTGCAGAAGGACTATGCGCTCGATACCCCGCTCGGCGCGCGGCGGACGACCATTGCGGAAGCGGCCCCGGTGGTCGAATTCAGCATGGACGCGATGATCGAGAAGGAGCCGGTGACGGTCATCCTTTCGAAGAAGGGCTGGATCCGAGCCGCCAAGGGCCACGTCGATCTGGGCGAGGATGGCTGCGGCGACTTCAAGTACAAGGAGGGGGACGAGCACGCCTTCGCGCTGCATGTCCAGACGACCGACAAGCTGCTGGTCGCTGCCGACGACGGCCGGTTCTTCACGGTTGGTGCCGACAAGCTGCCTGGCGCGCGCGGCTTCGGCGAACCGCTGCGCAACACGCTCGACATCGATGCCGAGGCCGAAATCGTCGCGCTGGTGCCGCATGGCGACAAGCGTCGCCTGCTGCTGGTGGCTTCGACCGGCAAGGGCTTCGTCGCCAACACGACCGACCTTCTCGCCGAAACCCGCAAAGGGCGCCAGGTCGTCAACCTGAAGGGCGACGCGAAGCTGGTGGTCGTCTATCCGATCGCCGAAACCGACGATCACGTCGCAGCGGTCGGCGACAACCGGAAGCTGGTCGTCTTCAATCTCGAGGAAGTGCCCGAACTGGGGCGCGGGCAGGGCGTTACCTTGCAGCGCTATCGCGATGGCGGGCTTGCCGATGCGCGGACCTTCCGGCTGGAAGACGGCTTGTCCTGGAGGATGGGCGGCAAGGGCGACCGGACGCGGACCGAGAGCGACATCTGGCAGTGGAAGGTGGCGCGCGGAGGCGCCGGACGGTTGCCGCCGCAGGGATTCCCGCGGGACAACAGGTTCGGATAACGAAAAAGGCCGGAGGATCACTCCTCCGGCCTTTCTTGCTCGAATGATGCCAGGCTCAGCTCGCTGCGTCTGCCGCCGGCGCTGCAGCGGCTACTGCCTGCTCGATCTGCTCGACCGTGAACAGCGCCATCAACTGCCCGTTGGCGTCGACCGCGAAATGTTCGCGCTTCAGGGCGACCGGGCCTTCGGCCAGGGCAACGATCACGTCGTCGCCATCGACGCTGTCGATCACGCCGAGCGGCGCACCCTTGGCGCTGACCACCGCCGCGCTCGCGACGAGTGCGGCATCGCGCTTGGCGTGGGCGGCGGCGACCTGCTCGTCCATCATCTGGTCGATCTGCGCCTTGGTAACGGTGATCGTCGGGCCGGTTTCACCCTTGCCGAAACTGTCGACTGCCAGCGGAACCTTGTGCTTGCCCGTGTCGAGGACGACCTGGCCGTCGGCGACAGTCTCGATGGTGCCGACCGTGTTGCCTTCCGGTCCGGTAACGGTTGCGCCCGCGACGACCTGGTCGTTGGCGAGAGCGGGAGCGGCGGCAAGCGCTGCTGCGGCAATAGCGAGTTTCGCGATTTTCATTCGGTGACTCCTGTTCGGTTCAAAAGGTGCGCTCCCCCCACACGCGAAAGCGCGCGCCCAGCAGGAGTGCGTTAAAATGTCTGCGCGAGTGACCGCGAGGCCGGCGATTGCCCGCTTCAGGAGCGATCATGCGCGAATGCCGCGCCAAGGCGCGACGGGTTTGCTTATCCAAGACCGATCGGTCGAAGCAACCCCTGTGCCAAGTTTTTAGCGGCGCGCGGCTGAAGCGAAGCTGAAGCGGAGCCTTCGCTGTCAGCTTTCGTCGCGGGTCTGCAACAACTCGTCGTCAAGCATGGCCTCGACCGCCTTGCGGCCAGGGAATCCTGCCTCGATCCACCGGCGTTCGACTGCCTGGAGGATCCGCGCGACTTCCGGCCCCTTGCCGACGCCGCGGGCGACGATCTCGCCTCCCTTCAGCGGCAGTTCCGGCAGTTCCCATCCGTCGAGTGGACTGGTGCTCGCACCCAGCAGCAGCAACCGATCGGTCGCACAGGCTAGCCCTTCGCGATAGGCGAGACCCCGTGGGTCGGCTGGATCGTCCGACGTTCGCGCGGCGACACAGCCAAGGCGCGCGCGCTGGCTGCGAGACAGGCGCAGGCGCGCTGCGACCTGCTCGGCGACGGGCGGAAGCGCGGGGAGGAGAGCGGCGAGCCGGCGCATGGCATCGGGCTGGACATCCTGGCGGCTTTCTTCCGCAACAAGAGCCGCCAGCGCCGCGACTTCGCGTGCGCTGGCTTCCGGCAAGACGACCTGCAGCACGCCCAGTGTCCGCATTCGCGCGACGGTGGCCGATGGATCGGTCAGGGCAAGCAGGTTCTGTAATTCCCAGCCGACCCGCTCACGCGAAAGGCCGCGCAAGCCCTCGGCAAGATCCTTGCAGGCATCCTCCGCATCGGCATCCAGCTGCGAGCCGAATCGCGCCTGGAACCGGAAATAGCGCAGGAGGCGCAGGTAATCCTCGCGGATGCGCTCGCGAGCATCGCCGATGAAGCGGACGCGCCGTGCCGCCAGATCGTCCAGGCCGCCGAAATAATCGTGGATCTCGAGCGTCTCAGGGTCGGCATAGAGCGCGTTGATGGTGAAATCGCGTCGGGCCGCATCGTCGCGCCATTCCTGTGCGAACTCGACCGTCGCACGCCGTCCATCGGTCTCGACATCCTTGCGCAGCGTGGTGATCTCGACGTTTCCGCCCTCGACGATCGCGGTGATCGTGCCGTGCTCGATCCCGGTCGGTGCCGTGCGTATGCCGGCCTTGGTGCAGGCGGCAATGACCTCCTGCGGGGAAAGCGGGGTCGCCGCGTCGATGTCGTGCACCGGGCTGCCGAGCAGCGTGTCGCGCACGGCACCGCCGACCCAGCGCACCTTGCCGTGACCCAGGGCGTCCACCAGTGCCGCGAGTTCTTCTCGCCCGGTCCATTCGGCGGCGGGCAGCCTTGCCATTGTCAGCGCTCCACCAGTTCGTGCCAGGCGAGACGGCGCGAAAGATTGGCGATGATCGCGGCAGTCACGCCCCAGATGCGGAAACCTTCGTAGTGCATCTCGAGATACTCGCGCTCGGCGCCTTTCCACCACACCGAATTGGTTTTCCAGTTCTCCCGCAGCATCAGGTGCGCGAGCGGGACCTCGAACCATGCTTCGACCTCTCCCGGATTGGGAACGAGTGGCAAATCGGGAGGGATGATGCCCAGCACCGGGGTTATGTCGAAACCGGTTCCGGTCTGGTAGCGGTCGGTGCTCCCGATGACGCGAACGTCGGCAGGACGCATCTCGAGCTCTTCATGCGCCTCCCGCAATGCTGCCGTGATCGCGTCCTCCCCGGGATCGAGCTTCCCCCCGGGGAAAGCGACCTGACCAGGGTGGTCGCGCATCTGCGTGGGTCGCTGGGTGAGGATGACGCCGGGTTCCGCGCGCTCGGTCACCGCGATCAACACGGCCGCGTCGGCCGTCCGGTCGAGGTCGGCAAAGCGTGCATCTGTCAGCAGGTCGGGAATGTCCTCGCGGTGTCCATGGTGGAACAGGTGCGAGAGGCGATCGAACAGCGCGCTCATGGCGGCGTCAGCGGGAAGTTCTCGCCCTGGCTGGTCACTGCCCAGCCATCGGCCTCGCTGCCACCCTGCGCGATCGCGATTTCGACCAGTTGCGCCCAGGTACTGCGGTTCAGCCGGGCTTCGCAGCCACGCCGGACCATGACGTAGCAAGCCGGCTCTTCCGGCGTGCCCGCAACGCGGATCGGGTGTTCCGGACCGGCCAGAACCAGGTCGTCGGTATTCAGGCGAAAGGCCAGCGCACCGTCACGCTCGGTCACGTCGGTCGCGATGAAGCAGGCATCCTCGACCTCGATGGTCAGCCGCTCGAACGGCGTGACCAGCCAGTGCTGCCCGTCCGCATCGCACGTGAGCAGGCCCGAAACGGCGCGGACCATTGCGCCGCGGGTGACGGGCGATCCGTCGTGGTACCAGGTGCCGTCGGCGGCAATCCGCATCCCGCTGTCGCCATCCTGCTGCGGAGCCCAGCCTTCGACCGGGGGCAGCTTGCGCTGGGCGACCAGGTCGGCGATTTGCGCCAGCGTCATGCCGGCGAGTTCTGGTGGAGGTTCGTAAGGCATCTGCGGCGTGCGATGCCAGATCAGCTATCGCTCGCCAAGTGCGGCGACCACGGGCCGAGCATCCCTTCCACCGGCAAGACGCCGGGATTGTAGCTGCGCACGAGCAATCTCGCGAGATCGTAGGGGCCGGGGCAATGCCACTTGCCGGTATGTACCGCGGAGAAGCCCCAGCGCCCGTAATAGGATTCGTCCCCGATGAGCACTTGCGGCATCGGCATCGAGCCTTCGTCCACCCCGCTATCGATAGCACCGAGCGAGGCGGCGACCAGCGCCTTGCCGTAGCCTTCACCCTGGAGCCCGGGGACGACCGCCACCGGACCGACCATCACCAGCGGATGGCGACGCCCCTCCGGATCGGTGAGCGCGACCGGCCAGCACTGGATCGTGCCGACCAGCAGGTCGTCGTCGTCCAGCGCGGCAAAACTCAAACCCTCGAGCCAGTCCATTCCATCGCGGATACGATAGGCGGTACGCGCATGACGGTCGGGCCCGAAGGCGTCGTCGAGCAGTTGCTCGACCAGGGCGGGTTCGACCTGGGACAGAGGAATGAGCGTGGGCATAGGCGCCGCGCCGATATGCGGGTGCGATGGCGAAGTCGATCAACTTCGCATTGCCGCCGCGCTTATCTGGCTTTGGTCAGCTTCAGGAGGCGGCCCTTCTCGCCATCCTCGATCACCCAGAGCGAACCGTCCGGTCCCTGTGCGATGTCGCGCAGTCTCTCGGGAAATTCGTAGCGCGATTCTTCCTTGGCCGAGTTCTTGTCGGCAGCGAAGCTGACGCGGCTGATCGAGGTGGTCCGCAGGTTTGCAACCAGCGCCTGTCCGCGCCAGTCGGCGAACATAGCCCCTGTGTAGAAGATCATGTCCCCGGGAGCGATAACGGGCGTCCAGTAGATCACCGGCTTGGTGAAACCGTCATCCGGCGAGTGGTTCGGGATTTTCGAACCGTCGTAATTGTCGCCGTTGCTGCGGACGGGCCAGCCATAATTCTCGCCCGGTTCGATCCGGTTGATCTCGTCACCGCCCGCGGGGCCGTGCTCCAGATTGAACAGTTGCCCATCCGGGTCGAACGCGAGGCCGAGCGTGTTGCGATGACCATATGACCAGACCTGGTCGGTGGGCGTGCCGCGGTCGGAGAACGGGTTGCCAGCCGCGGGCGTGCCGTCGAGGTTCAGGCGGACGATCGTGCCGAGATTGTTCGACAGGTCCTGCGCAGGGTCCTGTTTCTGCCGCTCGCCGCTGGAGACGAAGAGGTATCGTCCATCGGGAGAAAAGGCGATGCGGTGCGAGTAATGTCCGCGGCCGGTCACCTTGGGTGCCTGCCGCCAGATGATGCGCAGGTCGCTGATCGCGCAGCGGTCCTGGTCCTGGCACGCAAGATTGCCGCGCCCGACGACCGCACCGCGCGTGTCGCCGTCACCGGCCTCGACCCAGCTGAGATAAACCGTCTTGCTCGACGCGTAGTCAGGCGCGAACACGAAATCGCCCAAGCCGCCCTGGCCACCATAATCGACCCTGGGCAAGCCGCTGACCGTTCCGGTTCTGCCGGTGCGAGGCTGGAAGAACTTCATCGTGCCGGCTTTTTCCGTGATGAACACGTTGCCGGTCCCTGGCTCGATGGCCAGCGCCCATGGCTCTGCGAAGCGCCCGAAGCTGGCGGCGGCGAAGGGGGAGGTTTTCTGAAGCTCGATGCTTTCGCCACCCGTGGCGGTCGCGGGCGAGGGGGTCGAGGTGGTAGTCGCCTCGCTATCCCCGGCTCCGGTCGGTCCGCAGCTTGCGAGCACGAGGGCGATGGGGGATAGGGCGATGCCGAGGATCGATGTCTGCATGTTGTCCGGAACGCCCACGCCAGAGTTTTGTGCCAAGCTTGCTGATGGCATCGTCGCCGGCGTCGACGAGGCCGGTCGCGGTCCGCTGGCAGGGCCGGTGGTGGCCGCGGCGGTCGTTTTGTGCAGGCCGCGTCCCTCCGGGCTGGACGATTCCAAGAAGCTCACTGCGAAACGGCGGGGCGAACTGGAGGGCGTCATCAGGAGGCGCTGCGCTTTCGGCATCGGCGTCGTCGGTGTGGACGACATCGATCGGCTGAACATCTTCGGCGCGACGATGCTGGCGATGACGCTGGCGATGGAGCGGCTGTGCGAGGCGATCGGGGCCGATTGCCACCAGGCACTGATCGACGGGAACCTGACGCCGCAGGGGCGCAACGCAGGCTGGCGCTGGCCGGCGCGCGCGATCGTCGGCGGGGATGGCAAGGAGGCCGCAATCGGAGCGGCCTCGATCCTGGCCAAGGAATATCGGGACCGCATCATGCGTGACGCGGCCGAGCGACATCCGCACTACGGGTGGGAACGCAACAAGGGTTACGGCTCTGCCGAACATATGGAGGCGCTGCGCGTCCACGGCCCCAGTCCGCTCCATCGACGCAGCTTCGCGCCCGTCGCGCAACTGGAGCTGCTGTAAGACCGGTTCTCACGTCCATCCGAAGCTGGCACGCCGATCCGAGGAGCGACGGGCTTCGGAACGGCCCCGTGGTTCGACACGTTGTATGCACGACACCCGAATACCGGAGATTATCCACGTGAGCTTTGCCTTTTCCGACATTCCCGAACTCAGCGGCAAGACCGCCATCGTCACCGGCGCCAACACCGGAATCGGGCTGGAAATCGCCCGCGGCCTGGCGCGCAAGGGCGCGCGGGTTCTGCTCGCCTGTCGCGATGGTGACAAGGCGACCGCTGCGATCGAGGATATCTCGCGCGGGCCGGAGCGGGTCGATCTCGACTTCTTGCCGCTCGACCTCGCCAACATGGCCTCGATCCGCGAGGCGGCCCGGCTGGCTGGCGAGGAGCCCAAGATCGACATGCTGGTGAACAATGCCGGGATCATGATCCCGCCGCTCGATCACGCGATCGGCGGGGCGGAGAGCCAGTTCGCTGTCAATCACCTCGGCCATTTCGCGCTGACCGGCCTCCTGCTGGGCAAGCTGGCGGCAGATGGGGGCGCACGGGTCGTCAGTCAGTCGTCCATCGCCCATCGCGGGGCGAAGATCGACTTCGACAATCTCGACGGCTCCAGAGGCTATGTGCGGACCCAGTTCTACGGGCAGAGCAAGCTCGCCAACCTGCTGTTCGCGCTCGAACTCGATCGGCGCTTGCGCGCGGCAGGCTCGCCGGTAGTCT
This sequence comes from Qipengyuania oceanensis, assembly GCF_009827535.1. Taxonomy (NCBI): domain Bacteria; kingdom Pseudomonadati; phylum Pseudomonadota; class Alphaproteobacteria; order Sphingomonadales; family Erythrobacteraceae; genus Qipengyuania; species Qipengyuania oceanensis. Next base: position 40,284 of record NZ_WTYN01000002.1, read on the forward strand.
CGATTGCCTGCCACCCCGGCGTCGCGCAGAGCGAGCTGACGCGCCACATGGGCGTGCTGGGCAAGATCTTCGGACCGGCGGTGGGCATCTTTCTGAATACGAGCGCGCAGGGCGCGCTTCCCGCGCTGCAGGCCGCGACCGATCCGGCTGCCGAGGGCGGGGACTATTACGGACCCTACGGGCTGCGCGAAATGAGCGGGAACACCTCCGGCGCGGCTTACGCCACCCCGACGGCGCGCGATCCGCTTCTGGCAGCACGCTTGTGGGCAAAGTCTGTAGAACTGACCGGCGTCGATCCGGGCCTGCCACCTGCCGCGGCCTGATCGTTTCCGAAGCGAGTCCTCGGGGCCACACCCCAGCATGTCGAGTCCCGGGATTCCGAACAGACTCAACATCTTGTGCCGGACACCTTCTGTTCTCTCTAGTTAGCGAGGCGTTAACCATATCCTGCGATCACTTCGCGCTTGACGCGGTGTCCGCGAGGACTCACCCTGTGGATAACTCAAGGGGGAACGTCTCGGTATGGGCGAGATCACGAAGCTGCGGCCAGCGGCTGCGAACAGGCGCGCGGCACGCGCGAAACCGGTCGACAAGGGGGACCTGCCGCTGGGGCAGATCCTGGTCGGCGACTGCATCGAGGCGATGCGGTCGCTGCCCGATGCGAGTGTCGACCTGGTCTTCGCCGATCCGCCGTACAACCTGCAGCTCGGCGGCGACCTGAACCGGCCCGACGGCAGCCATGTCGATGCCGTGACCGATGACTGGGATCATTTCGACAGCTTTGCGCTATATGACGAATTCACGCGCGATTGGCTGGTCGAGGCCAAGCGCGTGCTGAAGCCGGACGGCGGGCTGTGGGTGATCGGCAGCTATCACAACATCTACCGCGTCGGTGCGATCCTGCAGGATCTGGGATTCTGGATCCTCAACGACATCGTCTGGCGCAAGTCCAACCCGATGCCCAATTTCCGCGGCACGCGCTTCACCAATGCGCATGAGACGCTGCTGTGGTGCAGCCAAGGCGAGAAGGCGAAGTATCACTTCAACTACCGCGCGATGAAGACGCTGAACGACGAGCTCCAGATGCGCAGCGACTGGGTCCTGCCGATTTGCAACGGAGCCGAACGGCTGAAGGAGGGCGGCCACAAGGTCCACCCGACGCAGAAGCCCGAAAGCCTGCTTTACCGCGTGCTGCTCTCCACCACGGAGAAGGGCGACGTCGTGCTCGACCCGTTCTTCGGCACGGGAACGACCGGTGCGGTCGCCAAGCGGCTGGGCCGCGAATGGATCGGCTGCGAGCGCGAGGGCGTGTACATTGACGCCGCGCTGAAACGGATCGAGAAGGAGCTGCCGCTCGACGAGAGCGCGCTCACGACCATGCAGGCGGGCCGCAGCGCGCCCAAGGTCGCTTTCGGCGCGCTGGTCGAAACCGGCCTGCTCAAGCCGGGCACGCAGCTGTTCGACAAGAAGCAGCGATGGACTGCCACCGTGCGCACCGACGGTTCGCTGGAACTCAAGGGTTCGGGCGGCAAGCAGACGGGTTCGATCCACGGCCTCGGGAAGGAACTGCAGGGAGCGCCCAGCTGCAACGGCTGGACCTTCTGGCACTACGAGAGCGGCGGAGAGATCAGGCCCATCGATGCCGCGCGCCAGCTCTACCTACTGAGCGTCGAGGACTGAAGCCACCTTTCCATTCGGCCTCGGCCATTCGTTAGGACGCATCTTGCCACTGTCGGACACCGTCTACATCCAGCCGATCGGCCTTGCAGCCAGCCCGCAGAGCGAGGAGGGCGACTGCATCCGCCTTGCCGGAGGGATGGTCTATGCCCACCGCTTCGTGGTGCTGGTGCGGCGCGATGGTGAGATCGTGGAACGCTGGCGCGCGACCCGCGATACGATCGACGACGTCATGGCGCGCCTGCCCGACGAGCTGGCGGCCGATGCCGAGGCGCAGTGGACCAATCTCACCCTCGCGCATCCGCCGCTCGAACTGGGGGGACGGACGGTCCGGCTCGACCAGCCGCAAGTCATGGGCATCCTCAACGTGACGCCCGACAGTTTCAGCGATGGCGGCCAGTTTCTCGACAATCCCGAAGCAGGTCGGCAGCACGCCGCTGCCATGCTCGAGGCGGGCGCATCGCTGGTCGATATCGGTGGCGAGAGCACGCGTCCGGGCGCGCCGGCGACATGGGAAGGCGACGAGATATCCCGGGTCGTGCCAGCAGTTGAATATTGCGCGGGGATGGGCGCGGCGATCAGCATCGACACCCGGCGCGCGGCGGTTATGGAAGCCGCGCTCGATGCGGGCGCGCACGTGGTCAACGACGTGTCGGGCCTTCGCTTCGATCCGCGGAGCGCCGAGCTCTGCGCGGCCCGTGGCTGTCCGGTCGTGCTGATGCACGCGCCCGGCAAAGGCGAGGATCCGCACGCCGACGGCAATTACGCCAATGTCGTCCTCGATGTGTTCGACTGGCTGGCCCGGGCGCGCGACCGCGCGGTATCGACGGGCATCTCGCGCGCCAAGATCGTGCTCGATCCGGGCATCGGCTTCGGCAAGTCGCTGGCCGAAAACCTGGCGCTGATCAACGCGCTGCCGATGTTCCACGCGCTCGGCCAGCCCTTGCTACTCGGCGCGAGCCGCAAGCGGATGATCGGCGCGCTGAGCAAGGAAGCACCCGTCGATGCGCGGCTCGGCGGCAGCATCGCGCTGTCCGTGGCCGGAATGAACGCCGGCGTTCAGCTTGTCCGCGTCCACGACGTGGCGGAAACGGTCCAGGCGAGGGACGTCTGGCGGGGCTTGCGCGATGCCGCGCTGACCGATTTCTCGATGCTGCCCGAAGACTGATCAACCCGGCGAGGCGGCGCTCCCGGCGAGCAATCCACCGTCCAGCGTCAGCTCCGTCCCGGTCATGTACGCGCTGTCGTCACTGGCAAGGAACACGCAAAGCGCGGCGACTTCCTCTACCGTGCCAAAGCGCTTCAACGGCGTATCGGCGACCAGCGCCGCCATCTTCGCATCGCGGTCGGGCCCGTCGCCAAGCATCGGCTCCCAGATGTCGGTCAGGATCGCGGCAGGATGGATCGAATTGCAGCGGATCTGCCAGCCCTGTTGCGCCGCATAGAGTGCCACGGACTTGGTATGGTTGCGGATCGCCGCCTTGCTCGCCGCATAGGCCGCCGCACCGGGTATTCCGACGAGGCCCGAGCGCGAGGACATGTTGATGATCGCGCCCGTGCCCGCCTGCTTCATTGCGCCCAGGGCATAGCGGCAACCGAGAAAGCAGCCGTCGGTGTTGACCGCGTGGACGCGGTGCCATTCGGCAAGGCTCGCATGTTCGGGATCGTGTAGTGCCGGGCCGTCTTCGAAACCGGTGATCCCCGCATTGTTGACCAGCACGTCGATAGCCGGATGCGCCTCGGCAAAAGCGAGCCACTCGTCCTCGCTAGCGACGTCGAGCTTCAGGAACTCGCAACCGAGCGCGGCAGCAGTCCGCGCCCCCTGATCGGCGTCGACGTCGGTCAGGACGACATGCGCGCCCTCGTGCGCGAAAGCCTCGCACACGGCCTTGCCGATGCCCCGCGCGCCGCCGGTGACGACGCAGATCTTTCCGTCGAGTTTTCCCATGACCGGACGTGATAAGGGGCCGCCTGCCTATCGGCAAGCAGCCCCTCGATGGCTGTGCGCCCAGGCTCAGGCGTGTTCGTTTTCCTTGATGTAAGCGTCGGGATCCTTGTCCTCGCGGTCGTAGTGGCCCGAATGCTTCGATTCGAAGGCGAGATACTTGATGCCGAGCGCGATACGTTCTTCCAGCGGCACGCGGCGACGGAAATCGGTGAGGCCCTGGCGCTCTTCCTCGCTCATGTGCTTTGAATTCTGCAGGTTCGCCTGGTCGACGCATTTCCACCAAGCATCTGAGCCGACTTCCTCCTTGCCGGCAGCTTCCGCCGCGTGCGCGATCTTGTTGTGATCGTCGATCGCATCGTCGGTGGTTTCTTCGGCGCTGTCGCTGTCGAGCGCGCCCGAGCCGCACTGCAGCAGGCGGGGGTAGAAATAGAGTTCCTCTGCCTCGGCATGGGCCTCGAGGAAATTGCGCAGGCGGTTGAAAATCTGTCCGAGCGATTCGGTGTCGTCGCGGGCCATGTCGAGCGCGGCAAACATGCGGCGCTGGCGGTCGTGGTCGGCGAGAATGCAGTCGACGATGTCCATCGTGGTCTTCCTTCGTTTGACGGTTCGATCGCCAAACGGAGGGTCGGACTGCGGGTTCCGGGTCAGACGATCCCGTCGATTCCTACGCGGTCTCTAGGCCGCATTGTCGATGCCGAGGTCCGAAAGCTTGCGATAGAGTGTCGAGCGCCCGATGCCGAGCCGCCGGGCGACTTCGGTCATACGTCCGCGATAGTGGCCGATGGCGAGGCGGATGACGTCCGCCTCGATCTCCTCGAGCGGGCGCAAGTTGCCGTCCGGCTGGTATAGCATCACCCCCATGCCGTCCTGCGAGGGCGCGCCCGCACCGTCCTCGCGATCGCCGAGGATCGCGTGGAGATCGGGAAAGCTTTCCGGCGTCAGCGTCTGCGCGTCGCAGAACACGGCGGCGCGGAAAAGCACCGCCTGGAGCTGGCGGACATTGCCCGGCCAGTCGAAGGCGGCGAGCAGCGACAATGCGCTGTCGGAGATCGACAGATGCCGCAGGCCCGGCTGTTCGCCGATGCGGGCGAGGAAATGGCGAGTGAGCGCCGGAATGTCGCCCGCGCGCTCGCGCAGCGGCGGCAATTCGATGCGCGTGCCCGACATCGCCTCGAACAGGTCGCGGCGGAAATGGCCCTCGGAAACCATGTCGGCGAGCGGCAGGTTGCTGGTCGCCATGAAGCGCACGTCGACGCGGAAGCCGTGGCTCGCCCCGACCGGGCGCACGATGCCGCTCTCGATCATGGTCGCCAGCGCTTCCTGTGTCGCCGGTTCGAGCCGGTCGATGTCGTCGAGCACCACCGTGCCGCCATCGGCATGCTGAATCGCGCCGACCTGGCGGTCGAAAGCGCCCGGAAAGGCATCGGGCTCGTGCCCGAACAATAGCGATTCGATGGCGCTGGCAGATGCGCTGCCGATGTTGACGATCCGCAGCGGCGCCTTGGCCCGCGCACTTGCGCCATGCATCGCGCGCAGCAGCATTTCCTTGCCGGTGCCGCTTTCCCCCTCGATCAGCACCGAGCCGTTGCCGCGCGCGGTCTTCGCCGCCTGCGCCAGTGCAGAGCGGAATGGCGGAGAAGTGCCGATCATCGAATCGAAGTCGAGCGTCCCCTGCATCTTTTCGGCAAGCGGCTGGAGTTCCTTGCGCGGTGCCTCGACCTGCGTCGCGGCGCGCAGCGACTGCATCAGCCGCTCCGGCGCGACCGGCTTGATGAGATAGTCGTTGGCTCCGGCGCGCATGGCCTCGACCGCGAGCAGCGGCGACGCGCTTCCGGTGAGCATCAGTACCGGTGCATCGGGCCGCTTGTCCTTGAGCGCACCGATCAGGCTGCAGGCCTGGTCGCCGATCGCAGCCTGGTCGAGGATGATCGCGGTGACCGCCTTGCCTTCGGCGCTCTTGAGGGCGGTGAGTGCGGCTTCGGCATCGCGCACGACCAGCGTACGCCAGCCTTCACGCAGGGCGACAGCCGTGATGAGCCGGCTCTGCGCCGGTTCCCTGTCGATCAGCATCAGCAGGCGCGAATCGTCCGCCATGATCTCCCATCCGTCCCGCATCGGTACGAAGCCACGCTTTAGCGGTTCGGAGTAAAGAGGTTGTTAAGCCTGCGGGCGAGGGTGGCCGTGGGGCTTGAGGTGCGTGCGCGCGCGGGTTAAGCCCACGCCCGACATTCAACGCATTCCATTCTCAAGAGGGTAAAATGGCTTCGGGCAACGACATGAAGGCGCATTCCGGCACCTACGCCGGGTTCATCGCGAAACTGAAATGGATGGTCCCCCTGATCGCGGTCATCGCTTTCATCGTCGTCATCCTGATCTCGGGCTGAGCCCGCGCAGTTGCGGATCGCAGTCCTGAAAGAGCGTGCGGCCGGTGAACACCGTGTCGCGCTGACCCCCGAGACGGTGAAGAAATTTGCCGCCCTCGGCGCGACTGTCGCGGTCGAGCACGGGGCGGGTGCAGGGGCTTCGATCCCCGATGCGGCCTATGCCGAAGCCGGTGCCGAAGTCGTTTCCGCTGCCGATGCGGTGGCGAACGCCGACATCGTGATGGGAGTCGTCGCGCCCGATCCGGCCCTGCTGGCGGGCGCGAGGCCGGGCGCATGGGTCGCGGCGACATTCGATCCGTTCCGTAACGGCGCGCTGGTCGAGAGCTATGCGAATGCGGGGCTCGAGGCATTGAGCATGGAGTTCATGCCGCGCATCACGCGTGCGCAGAGCATGGACGTGCTCTCCAGCCAGTCGAACCTCGCCGGTTACAAGGCGGTGCTGACCGCCGCGAACGAATACGGCCGCGCTTTTCCGATGATGATGACCGCTGCCGGCACGGTGCAGGCGGCCAGGGTGTTCGTGATGGGCGTGGGAGTGGCGGGCCTGCAGGCAATCGCCACGGCCAAGCGCCTCGGCGCGCAAGTCTCCGCGACCGACGTGCGTAGCGCCACGAAAGAGCAGATCCAGTCGCTCGGCGCGAAGCCCGTTTTCGTGGAGGAAGTGGCCGGTATCGAAGGCGAAGGCTCGGGCGGCTATGCCACCGAAATGAGCGAGGAATACCAGGCCGCCCAAGCCAAGCTGGTCTCCGAGCATATCGCCAAGCAGGATATCGTGATCACCACCGCGCTCATCCCGGGCAAGCCCGCGCCGCGGCTTGTCTCCGACGCGCAGGTCGCGAGCATGAAGCCGGGCAGCGTGATCTTCGACCTCGCGGTCGCCCAAGGCGGGAATGTAGAGGGCTCGCGGCCGGACGAGGTGGTCGAGAAGCACGGGGTGAAGATCGTCGGCTATTCGAACACCGCCGGACACCTGGCGGCGGACGCATCGGCGCTTTATGCGCGCAATCTCTACAATTTTCTGTCGGCGTTCTGGGACGCCGAGGCAGGCAAGCCCGTGCTCGACGAAGAGATCGGCGATGCCGTGCGGCTGACGCAGGGTGGCAAGATCGTGAACGAGAGGCTTCAGGGGTGAGGGCTTATGCCTCGGCCTTGGCGCTCGTTGCGATCCCGCTTGCGGGGTGCGAAACCCTGACATCGAAAGATCCTGCGCCGGTCCAGGCGTTATCGGGCGAATGGACAGTCGATCTGCGCCCCTCCTTCGAGGATGCTCCATATGACCAGCAGATGGTTCTGACGGTATCGCGGTCCGGCGAGATGACGGGGACATTTTACGGCAGCGAGATAAGCGAAGGCCGTGCGGGAGCCGGCCAAGGCCGCGTTTGTGCGGCATGGCGCACATTCGACAATAGCGGACCCTATCAGCATTCCGGCTGCCTCGAAGGGGATACCATCGTGGGCCAGAGCTGGAGCGAGGGTCGCGACTTCGTCCTGCCATGGACCGCCAGAAGGGACTGACATGGACTTCATCAGCATCCTATCGATCTTCGTGCTGGCGTGTTTCGTCGGCTATTACGTGGTCTGGTCGGTCACGCCCGCGCTGCACACGCCGCTGATGGCGGTGACCAATGCGATTTCCTCGGTGATCATCGTCGGCGCGCTCATCGCGGCGGCGGCGGCGGATGTGCCGGGGGCGAAGTGGCTGGGGCTGCTTGGCATCGTGCTCGCCAGCGTGAATATCTTCGGCGGTTTTGCGGTGACGGCGAGAATGCTCGCCATGTACAAGAAGAAGGAGAAGAAGTGATGGGCTCGCTCTTCTCCGTCATCCCAGCGAAAGCTGGGATCCGCCTCGGCACGCTCCGCGCTATATGGACAGCGATCCCAGCTTTCGCTGGGATGACGATGTGGGCCACCCCCGCCCACGCCTCGACCGGCGAGGCAGTGAACCCGTGGGTCGCGCTGGCCTATCTCGTGTCGGGCGTGTTCTTCATCCTCGCGCTGCGTGGCCTCTCGAGCCCTGCGACGAGCCGGACGGGCAACCGCTTCGGCATGATCGGGATGGCTGTAGCGGTGGTGACGACGCTGGTGACGCATTTCCCGTGGATCAGACCGGATGCGGCGAAGTGCGCGCAAATTCGGAATGTTTCTAGCGATGGTTCGACGTTCGCCTTCGACGGGCCAGGGCCGTGTGGTTACATGTCATACCCGGACTGGTTCAGCGCAGGCGAAATCCTCATCGCCATCGTCATCGGTGCGATCATCGGGATCACCATCGCCCGCCGCATCGCGATGACCGCGATGCCTGAGCTGGTCGCGGCGTTCCACTCGCTGGTCGGCCTCGCTGCGGTGCTGGTGGGCTGGGCGGCCTATCTCAATCCGGGCGCATTCGGGCTGCTGGTCGACGGCGGCATCGGAGCGGTCTCCAAGGTCGAGATGGGCCTCGGCATCGCCATCGGCGCGATCACCTTCTCCGGCTCGGTCATCGCTTTCGCCAAGCTTTCGGGTCGGATGAGCGGTTCGCCGATCCTGCTGCCCGCGCGGCACGTCATCAATCTCGGCACGCTGGCGGCGATCATTGTGCTGACCGCGCTCTTCGCCATGGCCGGCCCCGCCGAGACCATGCCGTTGATCGTCGCGCTCACGGTGCTGGCCTTCCTTATCGGCTTCCTGTTGATCATCCCCATCGGCGGGGCGGACATGCCGGTCGTCGTCTCGATGCTGAACAGCTATTCGGGCTGGGCGGCAGCGGCGATGGGCTTCACGCTCGGCAACACGGCGATGATCATCACCGGCGCGCTGGTCGGCTCTTCGGGCGCGATCCTCAGCTACATCATGTGCCGCGCGATGAACCGCAGTTTCATCTCCGTGATCGCGGGCGGGTTCGGCGCGGATGCCGGCGCGGGCGGGGGCGAGGCCAAGGAACAGCGCCCATACAAGCAGGGCAGCGCGGCCGATGCGGCCTTCATGCTCGAACAGGCGGAAAAGGTCATCATCATCCCCGGCTACGGCATGGCGGTGGCGCAGGCGCAGCACGCCTTGCGCGAGATGGCCGATATCCTCGAGGAAAAGGGCGTCGAGGTGAAATATGCCATCCACCCCGTCGCGGGCCGGATGCCGGGGCACATGAACGTGCTCCTCGCCGAAGCGCAGGTGCCGTACGAGAACGTGTTCGAGCTGGAGGACATCAACTCCGAATTCGCGCAGGCCGACGTTGCCTTCATCATCGGCGCGAACGATGTGGTCAATCCGGCGGCCAAGACCGACAAGTCCAGCCCCATCTACGGCATGCCCGTGTTCGACGTCGATAAGGCCAAGCAGGTCTTCTTCATCAAGCGTAGCATGGGCGGCGTGGGCTATGCTGGCGTCGACAACGACGTCTTCTACATGGACCAAACCATGATGCTGCTCGCCGATGCGAAGAAGATGGTCGAGGAAATCGTCAAGGCGCTGGACTGAGCGCGGCAAGATCGTGCGCACCCGGGCGCGCGTTCAGCGTCCTTCTTGCATTCCGTATTCCTTGCGGCACAATGGGTTGCAAGGGAGAGACTCACATGAAGACATTGACCTTTGCCGCCGTGCTGCTGGCGAGCGCATCGCCGCTGCTGGCCGAAACGCACACGATCGCGCCGGGCGACGATGCTGCCGAGCGCCTGCAGGAAGCGCTCATCATGGCAGAGCCGGGGGACGAGATCGTCATCGGCGCGGGTCGGTACACCCTCACCGACGGGCTCAGCCTCGATGTCGACAACGTGACGGTGCGCGGCGAGGGGATGGACGCCACCATCCTCGACTTCTCCGGCCAGCAGGGCGCGGGCGAGGGGCTGCTGGTCACCAGCGACAATGTCACCTTGCGCGATTTCGCGATGGAGAACACCGCGGGCGACGGAATCAAGTCCAAGGGCGCGGACAACATCATCTACCATCGGATCCGCGTCGCCTGGACTGGCGGACCGGACCCTGAAAACGGCGCTTACGGCATCTACCCGGTCGAAAGCACCAACGTGCTGGTCGACGGGGCGCAGGTCTCCGGCGCGTCCGATGCCGGCATCTATGTCGGACAGAGCGACCGCATCACCGTCCGCAACTCGCTCGCCGAAAGCAATGTCGCCGGGATCGAGATCGAGAACAGCCGCAACGCGGTGGTCGAGAACAACATGGTCACCCGCAATACCGGCGGCATTCTGATCTTCGACCTGCCGAACCTGCCGGTGATGGGCGGCGGCAACGTCCTCGTCCGCCGCAATCTGGTGGTCGACAACGACACGCCCAATTTCGCGCCGCCGGGCAATATCGTCGCCGGCGTGCGCCGCGGTACCGGGATCATGGTGATGGCGAACGATGCGGTCACGGTGGAAGGCAACGTGCTCGACAACAACCCCACCGCCGGGATCATGGTGATCGCCTATCCGCAGCCTTACGACGACAAGACCTACAACCCCTATCCGCGCCGCGTGGCGATCGGCGAAAACTTCGACAATCGAAGCGGTTACGAGCCGCAGTTCGAAGGGGCTGACATGCTGCTCGCGGCATTCGGCGGCCAGCTGCCGACCGTGATGTGGGACGGGCTGGGCGAAAATGCCATCACGGTCGTGCCCAGTCTGCAGGGCTGGAACGTCGGCGTGACGGGACAGGGCGTCGGCCTCGAAGGGGCTAGCCCGTCGCCGGCCACCTTCGCCGCCTTTGCCGATGCGCTCGACCGCAGCCAGGTCGGCGCAACGGCGGATCTGGAGGCGCGGCTGAAGTGAAACGCGCCGGGGTCGCCCTTGTCCTTTCCATTGCCGCGCTCGCCGGAGCCTTCATGGCGCGCGCGACGCCGATCGGCAGCGTGAACCAGCAGGCCGTGCTCGAGGGAATGCCCGCGCAACTGAGCGACTATGGTTTCTTTGCCGATGCGGTCGCGCAGGTGCCGGGCAAGAGCGTGACGCCCTATCGCCTCAACACGCCGCTCTATTCCGACGGGGCCGAGAAACTGCGCTTTGTCTACTTGCCGCCGGGCGCGCAGGCTAAGGCCGATGGCGAAAACCTGCTCGACCTTCCGGTCGGGGCTGCGCTCATCAAGACCTTTGCCTTCGGCGAAGGCGACGATCGCCGCCTGATCGAAACCCGCGTTCTGCTGCACCGCGCCGACGGCTGGGTGGCACTGCCCTATATCTGGGACGAGGCACAGACCGACGCGAAGCTATCCATCGCGGGCGGGCGGCGCGATGTCGTGACCCCTGCTGGCAAGACGATCAGCTACCGCGTGCCGAACAAGAACCAGTGCAAGGAATGCCACGGCCTCAACGGCGCCGTCATCCCGATCGGACCCAAGGCGCGCAATCTGTCGCGCGATTGGCTCTCGGCGCTGCATGATGCGGGCAGGCTCGACATGGTGCCTGAAGTCGCCGCCGGCCTTCCGGTCTGGGAAGCCCGCGCCAGTGCCGATCTCGACAGCGCGGCGCGCGGCTATCTCGACGTCAATTGCGCGCATTGCCACCGGCCGGGCGCGACCGCATCCAACTCCGGGCTGGACCTGCGCTGGGAGCAGACGGATCCCAAGGCGATCGGGATCATGAAAAGACCCGTCGCAGCCGGCCGCGGCGCGGGCGGGCATTTGTTCGACATCGTGCCAGGAAAGCCCGAGGAATCGATCATGACCTATCGCATGGGCAATCTCGAAGGCGGGGTGGCCATGCCAGAACTCGGCAAGTCGACGGTCGACGAGGACGGCCTGAAGGTCGTGCGCGACTGGATTGCCGGCCTGTGAAACTGTTCGGCAGGATGCTGCTTGGACTGGTCGCGCTCCTCGTGGTCGCGTTTCTCGTGCTGCGGGTGCCGGATACCGATCCGGCGGAAATGCGCGCGAAATACGGCGCTGCGCCGTCGCAATTCCTGACGCTCGACGACGGGCAGGTGGTTCACCTGCGCGACGAAGGGCCGAAGGATGCGCTGCCGGTGGTCCTGCTCCACGGCTCCAATGCGGACCTCCACACCTGGCAGCCCTGGGTCGATCGTCTGAAGGCCGATTACCGGGTCATCCGCTACGACCAGATCGGCCATGGGCTGACGGGGCCGTCGGTATCGGGAAACTACGAGCGCGCCGAGTTCGAGAAGACCATCGACCAGGTCGCCGGCAAGCTGGGGCTCGAGCGCTTCGTGCTCGCTGGCAACTCGATGGGCGGCGGGATCGCGATGGGCTACGCGATCGATCACCCGGAACGGCTGGCAGGCCTGGTGCTGGTGGACGCCGCAGGGGCCGACATCCAGCGCGAAGGCGGCGGAAATCTCGCTTTCACGTTGGCCGGCATGCCCGTCGTCGGCGATGTGCTGAGCCAGCTGCTGCCGCGCAGCCTGGTCGACAAGAGCTTCCGCCAGAGCGTTTCCAACCAGGCGATCGTCACCGACGAGGCGGTCGACCGCTACTGGGAACTGGCGCGCTATCCCGGAAACCGCGGTGCCACGCGCAAGCGCTTCTCCGCCCCCCGCATTCCCTTCGCCGAGGCGCAGTTGCGCGCAGTAAGCGTGCCGACGCTGGTCATGTGGGGCGAGGAGGATTCGCTGATCCGGGTCGAGGCAGCGCGCTGGTACGACGGACTGCTGCCGAACAGCACCCTCGTGGTTTATCCGGGTATCGGCCATATTCCGATGGAGGAAGCGCCGGACCGCTCGGCTTCGGATCTTCGCAAGTTCCTCTCCGGGATAGAGCGAGAAGCTCCGTCATCGCACGGGCTTTGAAGGCTCTTGGAAACCAACTGCGTCCCGAGCGTTTAGGCCTTTGAAATGAGGGGGCGCATAAGCTCCCCGTACACGGATCCAGCGCTTTCAGGGGGCAGACTTGCGGAAACTAGGCCTGATCGGGGGTATGAGCTGGGTCTCGACCTACACCTATTACAATCGCATCAATCACATGGTCCAGAAGCGCGCCACGCCGATGTCGAGCGCGCCGCTGCTGATCGAAAGCCTCGACTTTGCGCCGCTTTACGGGCTCAAGACGCAGGAAGACTGGGATCGTGCGGCGGGCATCCTGATCGATAGCGCGAAGCGCCTGGCCGATGCCGGCGCCGGTTGCCTGCTGATCTGCGCCAATTCCATGCACAAGATCTACGACAAGGTGGCCGGGGCAGTCGACGTGCCCGTGCTCCACATCGCGGATTGCGTGGGCGAGAAGATGAAGCAGGCCGAGGCGACCGAGGCTGCCTTGCTCGGCACGCGTTACGTGATGACCGAAAGTTTCTATCGTCAGCGGCTGGTCAAGCACGGCGTGGACCTCGTCCCGCCCGACATGGACATCGTCGAGATGGTCGACGGGATCATCTACAAGGAACTGATGCTGGGCAAGGTCACGCGGGATGCGGAGCGGGCGCTGCGCACGATCATCACGCGCAAGGAACAGGACGGGGCGCAGGCCATCGTGCTTGCTTGCACCGAATTGGAAATGGTCGTCGATATCGACGCCAATGTGCTGCCGATCTTTGATTCCACTACGATCCACTGCGAGGCCGCAACCGACTGGATCATGGGCGGAGACTGACGTCGCTGCGCTTGGCGGGCGGGATAAACCGTGCCCGTTCCCACACTGTTCCCGTTGTTCGGCCTGCCCGCCTGACCTAAGCGGACCCGGCCCATGGCCCGTTCTCCACTCGCCTCCGATCCTGCCCGCTCGCGCGGCCGCGAATTCGTCGAAGATCGCGAAGGTGCGCGTGGTCCGCGCAGCGAATTCCAGCGCGATCGCGACCGGATCATCCACTCGATCGCCTTCCGGCGGCTGCGCTCCAAGACCCAGGTCTTCATCGCGCCAGATGGCGACCATTATCGCACGCGGCTGACCCATTCGCTCGAAGTGGCACAGATCGGCCGCGTGATCGCACGCGAGCTCGGCCTCGACGAGGACCTGACCGAGGCCCTGTGCCTTGCCCACGACATCGGCCACCCCCCATTCGGCCATGCCGGAGAACAGGCGCTGTCCGATGCGATGGAGCAGCACGGCGGCTTCGATCATAACGCACAGTCGCTGCGGATGCTCGCGCGGCTCGAAAGCCCCTACTGCGACCACGAGGGGCTGAACCTGAGCTGGGAAGTGCTCGAGGGGCTGGCCAAGCACAACGGCCCCGTGGCCGCGCCGAACTGGGCGCTCGCGGAGATCGACCAGGCGTTTCCGCTCGAGCTTGGCAGCTGGGCTTCGCTGGAGGCGCAGGTCGCTGCCGTCGCCGACGACATCGCCTATGACAATCACGATATCGACGATGGGCTGCGCGCGGGCTTCATCGACCTCGACGACCTTCTCCAGATCGACTTCGTCGCAGACCAGTGGCGGGACGTCGAAAAGCGTTTCCCCGATGCTCCGCGCGAGCGGCAGTTGCGCGAACTGGTCCGCGCGCAGATCGGGTTAATGGTCAACGATGTGCTGGCCGCCACCCGCAAGGCAACGCAAGGCCTGGAGGTTGTCGGCGACGTGCGCGCTGCGGGCCGCGCGCTCGCCGGATTTTCGCCCGGCATGGCCAATGACGAACGCAGGCTCAAACGTTTCATGTACGACCGGCTCTACTACCACCCCGACCAGATCGAGACAGCCGAGCGGGCCCGCGACGTTGTCTCCCGCCTGTTCGCCGCATACGATCAGGACGCGGGCACGCTGCCCGACGAATGGCGCGCGTCCAAGCCCGCCGGGGAGCCACGGCGCAGTCGGCATATCGCGGATTTCATTGCCGGGATGACCGACCGCTATGCGATGGACCAGTTCGCGCGCATCTACGGCAAGGTGCCGGAGGGATTGAGCAATGTTTGACGTCGAGCGGATCGCGTTGGTCGGCGCGACCGGCCTCATCGGTCGCAAGGTGATCGACATCAGCGTCGGGCGCGAGGATCTGCGCCTGACGGCGCTCGCCCGGCGCGAGGTCAAGCTGCCCGAGGGTGCGAAGATGGAGCTTTTCGTCGCCGATCCCGCCAAGTGGGGCGAGGTGTTCGAGGCGATCCGCCCGGTTTCGGTGATCTGCGCGCTGGGAACGACCTGGCGCAAGTCTGGCAAGGAGGAGGCGGCCTTTCGTGCGGTCGATCACGATCTCGTGCTGAAGATCGCGCGCGCTGCCATCAATGCCGACGTCAAGCGCTTCGTCGCTATCAGCTCGGTCGGTGCCGACGCCCTGTCGAAGAACTTCTACCTGAAGACCAAGGGCGAAACCGACCGCGAGCTGATGCACATGAAGTTCGACCGGCTCGACATCCTGCGGCCCGGCCTGCTGCGCGGATTTCGCGGGATGGACCTGCGTCCGGCAGAGCAGGTCGGCCAGATGCTCGGACCGGTCGCGAATCTCGCCATGCACGGCGGTCTCAAGCGCTATCGCTCGATCCCTGCGGACACGGTGGCGAAAGCCTGCCTCGCGCTTGCCATGCGCAAGGCGCGCGGGCGCTTCCGGCACGAGTACGAGGCGATCGTGAAGGCGGCGAACAGCCTGCCTGCGATCGGCGCGGATTGATCCGATGAGCTGGGCCGCCCTGTTTGGCATCGTCAACATGATCGCGCTGGTCGCCTGGATCGCGCTGATCCTGCTGCCGCGCTGGCCCGCTCTGCTGGCCGCGTGCCTCTATGCCGGCGTCGGCCTGCTATGTCTGGTCTACGCCGTCGGACTGGTCGGAATCGTCACCGGCACCTTCGATCCGGGCGGCGCGGGAGGCAGCGAAGCGAGCTTTTCGACGATCGAGGGCGTCCGCGGCATTTTTGCCAGCGACGGCGGAGTCACGATCGGCTGGACGCATTACCTGGCCTTCGACCTGTTCGTCGGGATCTGGATCGCGCGCGATGCCGATGCGAAGGGCTTTTCGCGCTTCCTTCAGGCTCCCGTGCTGGTCGCGACCTTCATGGCGGGGCCGCTCGGCCTGCTGATCTGGCTCGTGATCCGCGAGCGCCGCGCCCGCGCAGGCGGACGATGGTCCTGATTCGCAACTAGTTCTGGACTCGCGCCGCCGCGGTGGCATCATGCTTTTCAAGGAGTCCCGTCAGCGGACCGATGGAGAGCACATGACCGACACCAGCAAGGCTATCACCTTCGACCAGTTCATCCGCCAGTGGGCGCAGGAGCGTCCGGACAACGTGGCGATGGAGCAGGAAGAACGCGTTCTCACATTCGCCGATCTCGAGGAACACGGCCGCCGGATCGTGACCTGGCTGCAGGCGCAGGGCCTGGCGAAGGGCGACCGGATATCGTGGCTCGGCAAGAACGAGCTGACCTATTTCCTGATGTTCTACGCCGCCGCGCGGCTGGGCATCGTCACCGTCCCGATCGGCTGGCGGCTGACCGCGCCCGAGATCGCCTACATCCTCGGCGACACCGGTGCGAAGCTGCTGGTGTGCGGCGAGGAGTTCCTCGACACCGCGCACAAGGCCGGCGAACGCCTGGACAGCCCGCCGCAAATCGTCACCTCGCAGGATTTCGAACGACAGGTCGCCGATACGCCCGCCGACGATTTCGCTCCTGCCGGGCCCGACGACGCGGTGTTGCAACTCTATACCTCCGGCACGACCGGCAATCCCAAGGGTGCGGTACTGTCGAACCGCAATCTCTTTTCGCTGCGCCTCGCCAACGGTGCCGACGACCAGCCGTGGTCGAC
Source organism: Qipengyuania oceanensis (assembly GCF_009827535.1). Classification (NCBI taxonomy): domain Bacteria; kingdom Pseudomonadati; phylum Pseudomonadota; class Alphaproteobacteria; order Sphingomonadales; family Erythrobacteraceae; genus Qipengyuania; species Qipengyuania oceanensis. The sequence continues at coordinate 56,874 of NZ_WTYN01000002.1, forward strand.
GTGGGAAGAGGACGAGGCGATCCTGGTATGCATGCCCTGCGCCCACATCGGCGGCACCGGCCTCGGGATCATGGCGATCGCCGGCGGCGTGCGGGCAATCGTGCAGAAGGAATTCAGCCCCGAAGGCGTACATGACGGGTTCGATGCGGGGATCACCCGCCTGTTCATCGTCCCTGCCGCACTGCAGATGGTGATCCAGCATCCGCGCGCAAAGGAGACCGATTTCTCGCGCGTACGCTACGTCATGTACGGCGCCGCGCCGATCCCGCTCGAACTGCTGAGGGAAGCGGTGCAGACGATCTCGAACGCCGGCTTCCTGCAATGCTACGGCATGACCGAGACGACCGGCACGATCGCCATTCTGCCGCCCGAAGACCATACGCTCGAAGGCAACCAGCGCATGCGCAGCGCAGGCAAGGCCGTTCCGGGCACGGAAATGAAGGTCGTCGACGAGGACGGCAACACGCTGCCCGTGGGCGAAGTGGGCGAGTTGTGCGTCAAGTCGCCGTCCAACATGCTCGGCTACTGGAACCTCGACGAGGCGACCAGCGGGGCGCTCAAGGACGGCTGGATGCATACCGGGGATGCGGCCTACATGGACGAGGACGGCTACGCCTATATCCAGGATCGCATCAAGGACATGATCATCTCCGGCGGCGAGAACGTCTATCCGGCGGAGGTCGAGAGCGGCATCTACGGCCACCCGGACGTTGCCGAAGTGGCGGTGATCGGCGTGCCCGACCAGAAATGGGGCGAGGCGGTCAAGGCGGTCTGCGTGCCCAAGCCGGGCCACTCGATCGATGCAGGCGAAATTATCGCCTATGCCCGCGAGCATCTCGCACCGTACAAGGTTCCCAAGACGATCGACGTGATCGAGGCCTTGCCGCGCAACCCGTCCGGCAAGATCCTCCGGCGCGAGCTGCGTGCACCCTACTGGGAAGGGCAGGAACGCCAGGTCAACTGACCGGCTGACCACGATGAAGCGCCATGCCCCCGCAACCGGCCGCAACAGTGCGCCGATCGCCGATGTTCTGCGGCGCGAACTGCCGGACGAAGGGCTGGTGCTGGAGATAGCGAGCGGCACGGGCGAACACGCGGTCTTTTTCGCGCGAGAATTCCCGCAGATCACCTGGCTGCCGACCGATCGGGAGGCGAGCGAGCTCGCCTCGATCGCTGCGTGGACCGAGGACGCGGGGGTCGGCAATATCGCAGAGCCGGTCGTCCTCGATGCATCGGCGCACGACTGGCCCGTCATCGGTGCCGATGCCATCGTCTGCATCAACATGATCCACATCAGCCCGTGGGAGGCGACCGAGGGTCTGATGCGGGGAGCGGGTCGTCTGCTGGACAGCGGGGCGCCGCTGGTCCTGTACGGGCCTTACCGCGAGGCCGGCGTCGAAACCGCGCTGTCGAACGAGCAGTTCGAGCTCTGGCTGAAGGATCGCGATCCGCGTTTTGGACTCCGCAACATCGAGGATGTCGATGCGCTTGCGGCGCGTCACGGCCTCGCGCGGACCGCGCGCCACGAAATGCCGGCGAACAATCTGACGCTGGTCTACCGCAAGCGCTGAGCAGTCAGATGTTCGTGCCTTCCTCGCGGGCGAGGGCGGCAAGATCCTGCCTGGCGAGCCGGTGCTCGCGCCAGGCCACGATCACGCCCGCGGCGATGACGAGCGGCGCGCCGAGCCAGGTGGTCGCGGATGGCAACCGGTCGAACAGCCCCCAACCCAGCAGCGTTGCCCAAAGCAGAGAGGTGTAGTCCATCACCATCACGCTCGCGACCATCCCGTAGCGCAGGGAGGCGGTCAGCAGGAGCTGCGCCACGAGCCCCAGGCCCGCGAGGCTCGCCAGCATGGACCACTGTTCCGCCGTGTGCGCAGTGTATACGAAGGGCAGCATCGCCCCCATGATCGGCAGGCTGAAGAGCGAGAAATAGAACACCACCGTGATCGGTTCCTCGGTCCGGCCAAGGTCGCGGATCAGCACCGAGATCAGGGCGATGAGCATGGCGGCGGCAAGTCCAATCGCCGCGCCCAGTAGAGGCAGGTCCGAGCCGCCCGGCTGGGTGATGACCAGCACGCCGGTGAAGCCCAGCGCCACCGCGCCCCAGCGGTATCGACCGACCTTTTCCTTGAGCAGCACGGCGGCCAGGATCACTGCCCAGATGGCCGCGGTAAAGACGATAGTGGTCGCCTCGGCGAGAGGCAGCATCATCACCGCGGTGAAGTTGAGCGCCATGCTGGCAAGACCGATCAGCGCCCGGCGGGCGTGCGCGCCGACCCGCGTGGTCTTGAGCCGGGCCACTTCGCCTCGCAGCAGAAGCCAGCCGAGAATGGCGAAGATCGTCGGGACCTGCCGCCAAAAGACGATCTCCGCGAGGTGAATGCCGCTCTCGCCCGCCAGCTTGACTATCGCCAGCATCACCGAAAGCACGATCGCGGCGAGCAGGCGGAGCAGCAGGGCCATGATCGGACGGTTGTGGACGGATGCGGTCACGCGCTGGCTCTGCGCCCGAGCGCGACCGCTGGCAAGAAAGCCATCATTGTGCCCGCGATAAAGGTTTCCCATATGCGCGCGCGATGCTGCAGCTCCACGCCTTCCTCACCTTTGCCAGCGATGCCGAGATCATGGCGCTGTGGGGCGCAGCCTTCGTCGCGCTGGGCCTGCTGGCCAACTATATGGAGCGACGTCGAATGAAGCGCGCGCGGATCGACCGGCTCGGCTGGGTGCCGTGGGTGCCGATCTTCCTGTTCTGCCTGGTCATCGGCGGCGGGCTGCTGGTATTCTCGCTACCGCAGGTAATCGCCGGCTAGAGGCAGGCTTCCAGATACGCCTGGTCGAAGCCGAACTGGCGGGCTTTCTCCAGCGTATAGGGGCGCAGGCCCGACGAGCGGAACTCGCCGAGGATCTTGCCGTCCTCGCTCTCGTCCAGGTATTCGAACTTGAACAGTTCCTGCGTCACGATGACGTCGCCTTCCATCCCGATGACCTCGGTGATGTTGGTCGTGCGGCGCGAGCCGTCGCGCAGACGCTTGACCTGCACGATCAGGTCGACCGATTCGGCGATCTGGCGGCTGATGGCTTCCTTGGGGATCTTGATGTCGCCCATCAGGATCATGTTCTCCATACGGCCCAGGCATTCGCGCGGGCTGTTGGCGTGAAGCGTACACATCGAGCCGTCGTGGCCGGTGTTCATGGCGGCGAGAAGGTCGAAACACTCCGCACCACGGATTTCGCCCAGGATGATCCGGTCGGGACGCATACGCAGGGCGTTCTTGACGAGATCGCCGATCGTGATGGCACCCTGGCCTTCCAGGTTCGGGGGACGGGTTTCCAGCGGCAGCCAGTGCGGCTGCTGCAGGCGGAGTTCGGCCGCATCCTCGATCGTCAGCACGCGCTCGCCCGGGTCGATCATCTTCGACAAAGCATTGAGCATTGTGGTCTTGCCCGAACCGGTACCGCCCGAAATGACCACGTTCATCCGGCAGGCACCGGCGATCTTGAGCGCGGTGCACATCTTGTCGCTCATCGAGCCGAAGTCGCGCAGCATGTCGAGCGTGATCGGCTTTTCGGAGAATTTACGAATCGAGATCGCGGTGCCGCGCAGCGAGAGCGGCGGAACGATGACGTTCACACGGCTGCCGTCCTTGAGGCGGGCGTCGGCGAGCGGGGTGGTCTGGTCGACACGGCGGCCGACCTGGTTCACGATCCGCTGCGCGATCTGGAACAGATGCTGTTCGTCGCGGAACTGGATCGGCGCCATGATCAGCTTGCCGCCCTTTTCGATGTAGGTCTGCTGCGGCCCGTTGACCATGATGTCCGACACGTCCGGATCGTTGAGCAGTTCCTCGAGCGGACCGAAACCGAGCAGTTCGTCGATCAGGACCTTTTCGAGCGCGAACTGTTCACGCCTGTTCAGCGTGACCTTCAGCTCGGCCAGCACTTCCATGATGATCGGCCGGAATTCCTCCGACAGCTCTTCCTTGCTCAGCGTGGCTGCCGCTTCGGGATCGACTCGTTCGAGCAGGCGCGGCAGCACCTGTTCCTTGATCTTGTGGACGCTGGCTTCGAATCCGCCGACTTCCTGCTGCTCGTGAATGGCGTTGGCGCGGTCTGCGAGACGCGAGAGTGCTTCGGCGTTCGGGCCGGCGGACGAGGCCGGATCCGCGCCTTCGCCCGCGGGCAGCGGCGGGAATTGGTCCCCCCCTTTCGGCAGGTCATCCTCGACCGGCGCGGGGCGACCGCTGCCGCCCGTCATCGGACGCGCCACACCGAAGGAGGGACGCGCGCCGGGTTTCATGCCGGCAGGCCCGTTCTTCCGTCCGAATGCGCTCATTCCCTCGTCCCCCCGAAAGGTAGTCAATCAAACCGGCCCTCTGGATCGCCTGACTTGGCGAAGAGAGCCTTCCGAGACGCGGTGAATAATTTGGAAACCTTATTTTTTTCCTAAAGCTGCGCTTCCCGCAAACATCGCATCGCTCTAGGGGCGGAGACGATTGCAGGGCAGGGGATGGACGTGGAGCACGGCGAGCGAAGGGGGCAATGGCTCGCCCTGGCGGGATTTGCGACGCTGTCGTGCGGGGATGCCATCATCAAGACGATGGCCGGGGAATGGCCCCCGGTCGCCGTTGCGACCTTGCGGTTTTCCATCGGTGCCGTGATGCTGACGTCCCTGTTGCTCTGGAAAGAGGGGCCGCAGGCATTCTGGCCCAGGCATCCCTGGCTTCAGGCGTTTCGCGGGTTGTGCCTCGCCGGTGCCTCGCTGCTGTTCTTCAGCGCGATTTACGTGATGCCGCTCGCAGAGGCGATGGCGCTGACCTTCCTCGCGCCGATTTTCACCGCGCTGCTGAGCGGCCCGATCCTCAAGGAGAAGGTTCGCCCCGTGGTTTTCGTGGCCTGTGCCATGGCCCTCGTCGGCGTGTTCATCGTGCTGCGGCCGAACCTCGCCGAACTGGGTCTCGTCGCGCTGTTCCCACTCGGATCCGCGCTGTTCTTCAGCTGCATGGTGATCGCCAATCGAGCCAGCGCCGGGCACGGCAGCGCACTGTCGATGCAGGTCTTCATGAGCGTCGTCGCCGCGCCGCTGCTGCTTGTCGCGGCAATCATGGGCGATGCGACCGGCCTCGCGCCGATAGCGCCAATCGTGCCGGACTGGTCGGTAGCGGCACGTTGCGCGATCGTCGCCGTGACCGCGAGCACGGCGCATTACCTGATCTATCTCGGGACGGCGCGCGCGGGGGCTTCGAGCGTCGCGCCGATGAGCTACGTGCAGATCATCGTCGCCTCGATCCTCGGCTGGGCGATTTTCGGAAACATTCCCGACGTGCTCACATGGACCGGCGTCGCCGTGATAGTCGGCTCGGGCCTGTTCCTCTGGTGGCGGACGCGCAAGAGCGCGGCTTGACATGATATCATCGAGTGATATCAGCCCACCTAATGCGGACGCTGGTCGAGATTCCCGATGACGACATTCGCTGGCTCGACCGCCAGGCCGACGAGCGCGGAGTGTCGCGGACCGCGCTGGTTCGGGAAGCGGTCGCGCAGATGCGCAGCGGGACGTCGCGCCGCGGCGTGGACGGCTATTTCGGCATGTGGCGGGATCGCTCCGACGTGGGCGAGGGGCAATCGTTCCAGCGCCGCATCCGCAATGGCGATCCGACTTGACCGGCGTGCTGTTCGATAGCGCGATCCTGGTCGATGCACTCGTCGGGCTCGACGATGCCCGGACCGAGATCGTGAAGCATTCCGATCGCTGGATCACCCGGCTCGGCTGGACCGAGGTGCTGGCCGGAGCGAAGGGCGACGAGCAGCAGGTCGAAGAGTATCTCGATCATTTCAAGGTGATCGAGATCGGCGAGGACATCGCCCGCCGCTCGGCCTCGCTGCGTCGCCAGCGCCCGCAAATGGCGCTTGGCGATGCGATCGGTCTCGCCGCCGCGCAGGTCACCGGCCGGATCTACATCACCCGCAATACGGCGGCCTTTTCCGGCGCAATGCCCGGCGTGCGCATCCCTTACACCCTCTGAACCAAGGATACCCTTTCCAACATGTGCGGAATCATCGGAATTGTCGGCAAGCAGGCCGTCGCAGACCGGCTCGTCGACGGGCTCAAGCGGATGGAATATCGCGGCTACGATAGCGCGGGGATCTGCACGATCGACGGCGGTGAACTGATCCGCAGGCGCGCGGAGGGCAAGCTCGCCAACCTGGTCGAGGAGCTGCGCGAACATCCCGCCGCGGGTGATGTCGGCATCGCCCATACCCGTTGGGCAACGCATGGCGCGCCGACCGCCCGCAACGCTCACCCGCACGCGACGGAGCATGTGGCGCTGGTCCACAACGGTATCATCGAGAACTACAAGGAACTGCGGCAGGAACTTCTCGACGACGGGCGCAAGCTCGAAAGCGAGACCGACAGCGAGGTGGTCACGCATCTGATCTCGCGCCGGATCGAGTCCGGCGAGAGTTTCGAGGACGCGATCAGGAATGTCTTGCCCCGGCTTCGCGGTGCCTTTGCTCTCGCCATCGTGTTTCGCGACCATCCCGACATGGTGGTCGGCGCGCGGCTTGGGTCGCCGCTGGTAGTCGGTTACGGCGAAGGCGAGACCTATCTCGGGTCCGACGCGCTCGCGCTTGCGCCGCTGACGCAGAGAATCTCCTACCTGGAAGAAGGCGACTGGGTCGTCGTCACGCGCGAAGGCGCGCAGATCTACGACGAGACGAACGAACTGGTCGAGCGGCCGATCACCCATTCGGGCGCCTCGGCGGCGGCGGTAGAAAAGGGCAATTACCGCCATTTCATGCAGAAGGAGATCTTCGAGCAGCCGACCGTGGTCGCGCAGACACTCGCCTCCTATGTGCGGCAGGCGGATCGCTCGGTCGCGCTGCCGCAGCTCGACGTCGATCTGGGCGAGATCAACCGCGTGACGATCGTCGCCTGCGGAACGTCCTATTATGCAGGGCTGGTCGCGAAATACTGGTTCGAGCAGTTCGCGCGGCTGCCGGTCGACATCGATGTGGCGAGCGAATTTCGCTATCGCGAGCCGGTGCTCGAGCCGGGCGGGCTGGCGCTGTTCATCTCCCAGAGCGGGGAAACCGCCGACACGCTGGCCGCGCTGCGCCACTGCAAGGAAAACGGCCAGACGATCGGCGCGGTGGTGAACGTACCGACCAGCACCATGGCGCGCGAGGCCGATGTCCTTTTGCCGACCCATGCCGGCCCCGAAATCGGGGTCGCCTCGACCAAGGCCTTCACCTGCCAGCTCGCGGTGCTTGCCGCGCTCGCGGCGCACATGGCGGTCAAGCGCGGGCGGTTGAGCCGCAAGCAGGAGGAGGAGATTGTCGAGCACCTGCTCGAAGCGCCCGCCAGCCTCAATGCCGCGCTCGACCACGACGAGGATATCGCGGCGATGGCGCATCTGATCGCCCCGGCGCGCGACGTGCTCTACCTGGGCCGCGGGCAGGACTATCCGCTGGCCCTGGAAGGCGCCCTGAAGCTAAAGGAAATCAGCTACATCCACGCCGAGGGATACGCTGCGGGCGAGATGAAGCACGGGCCGATCGCGCTGATAGACGAGAACGTGCCGGTGATCGTCATCGCCCCGTCCGGGCCGCTGTTCGAAAAGACCGTCAGCAACATGCAGGAGGTGGCCGCGCGCGGCGGCAAGATCGTGCTGATCTCCGATGGTCCCGGGATCGAGCAGGCAGGCGAGGATTGCATGGCGACGATCCTCATGCCGCAGGTCCACCCGCTGATCGCTCCGCTGGTTTATGCGGTGCCGGTGCAATTGCTGGCCTACCACGTCGCGGTGGCCAAGGGCACGGACGTCGACCAGCCGCGAAACCTGGCGAAATCCGTAACGGTCGAGTGATCTGCCGAGCCGGTCGGGCAGGGGTGCTGTTAACGCAGGTTACCCCTGATTTCGTGACTGAAATTTCCTGTCGGGCTTTACGGGTTTTTACCGGCTCATAACCTTTGTCGCCTACGCGCACAGTTGTGAGCGACAAGAAACCGGAAATCCCCGCGACGGCGAATGGCCTGCCAGTCGCCGTTATCCTGGGCTTGCGCAGTCCGGACAGCGGGGAGTGGGCCGGCTTGCGCGGTCTCCAGTATGTCGAGTCGTCGCGACGAACGATCATCTGGCTAGTCGGCAATTCGCTGGGCGTGCTGATGGTGCTCAACCGCTTCATCGGAGCGATCAATCCGCTGCTGCTGTGCTCCTGGGTGCTCTTGCTCACGGCATCGCTGGTCTACACGGCACGGATCGAGAACCGCCTGCGCGACGCGAAGCTGCGCGTCCGTCCGGCAGACATCTACAAGCAGACGCTCGCCAATGCGGCTTGCGGGCTCGCCTGGGCGATCGCGCTGATTTTCTTCCCGATGAGGGGCGCGGAGGCCGACCACTTCGTGATCTGGATGGCGGCAGGGATGCTGGTGATGGGCGCGATGCTCGGTCGCGCATCTGCACCGCTCGGCACGATCGTCTTCGCCAGTATCGTCTGCGCTGCGGGAATAATCGGCTTCGTCCTCGCGGGCGAATACGTTCTCGGCGCCGTGGTCGTGGCCATGTGGATCGTCGCGCTGAACCGCATCCTCGAAGGGGCGCGGATGTTCCTGACCGCAAGGGTTGCCGAAGCGCGGGTCGTTGAAAAATCCGAAGTCGTCTCGCTGCTCCTGCGCGAATACGAGGAGAACGAGGCCGACTGGCTGTGGGAGATCGACAAGTCGCGGCGCCTGCGATCGGTGTCGCCGCGGTTCGCCTTCGCGCTGGGGCGCGATCCGACCGACATCGTCGGCAAGCCGCTGCTCGAGCTAGTATCGGGCCCGCAGTGGGAGTCCGGCGATTTCTCGCCCAGCCTGCGCGAGCTCTCCGAAATCATCAAGCGCCGGGAAAGCTTCTCCAACCTGATCGTCAAGGTCTCGATCAGCGACAAATGGCGTTGGTGGGAATTGTCCGGCACGCCGGTTCACGACGAGCGCGGCGGCTATGCTGGCTACCGCGGGGTCGGGTCGGACGTGACCGAACAACGCGAATCGTCCGAAAAGATCGCCTATCTCGCGCGCTACGATACGCTGACCTCGCTGCCGAACCGGCTGATGTTGAACGAGGCGCTCGGCGGCGCGCTCGAAAATGCGATGAAATGGCGCAGTCGCTGCGCATTCTTGATGGTGGACCTCGACCGTTTCAAGGCGATCAACGATTCGCTGGGACATCTGGTGGGCGACCAGATGCTGGCCCAGGTCGCCGACCGGCTGCTGTCGATCGTCCGTGAAGACGAAGTGTGCGGACGCTTAGGCGGAGATGAATTCGGCGTGGTGTTGCGCGATGTCGAGGACACAGGGCAGATAGAACTGAGGGCCGCGCAGATCATCGAGCGGCTTTCCGAACCCTACAGGGTCAACAACCAGATCCTCTACGTGGGCGCCAGCGTCGGATCGGCGATTGGACCCCGCGACGGCCGCACCGTCGAAGAGATCCTGCGCAATGCGGACCTCGCGCTGTACCGTGCCAAGGACCTGGGCGGTGGCAGCCATTGCGCCTACATGCCGTCGCTGCACGCGGTCGCCGAAGAACGGCGACAGCTCGAAGTTTCGCTGCGCCACGCCCTGGAGCGCAACGAGTTTCTGCTCAATTTCCAGCCCGTGGTCGATGCCAGGAGCGAACAACTGGTCAGCTTCGAAGCGCTCCTACGCTGGCACAGCGAGGAGCACGGGCTGGTCAGTCCGGCGAAATTCGTACCGATCGCCGAGGATACGCGCCTGATCGTGCCCATCGGTCAATGGGTGCTGCAGCAGGCCTGCATGCAGGCGGCGCAATGGCCGAGCCATGTTCGCATGGCGGTCAACGTGTCGCCCGAACAGCTGCTCGAGCCGGACTTCTCGGCCAGCGTGGTTCGCGCTCTTTCGACCAGCGGGCTTGCGCCGCAACGCCTGGAGATCGAAGTCACCGAAAGCATTTTCCTGCGCGATGCGAGTGTCGCCCGAAACGCGCTCGAACAGGTCATGGCGCTCGGCTGCAGCGTGGCGCTGGACGATTTCGGGACCGGTTATTCGTCGCTCGGCTATCTGCGCAAACTCCAGTTCTCCACCATCAAGGTCGACCGTTCCTTCGTCCAGGGCGCAGCGCAGGACAGCGCGGAAAGCCTGGCAATCATTCGCGCCGTCGTCGCGATGGCGGACAGTCTCGGCATGACCACGACCGCCGAGGGGGTGGAGACCGCGGATGAGGTCAGCCTGGTGCGCGAACTCGGCTGCACCAAGATCCAGGGATATTATTTCGGCCGGCCGATGTCCGCCGAAGATGCCTGCCGGGTGGTCGGCCGAAGCCAGACGGTGCGCGCCTGAGGCCTACGCCTTGACGAGCGCCGCGATGGCGCCTTCGAACAGCCGCCGACCGTCCGATCCGCCATGCGCTTCCTCGATCGCGCGCTCCGGGTGCGGCATCATGCCGAGGACGTTGCCTGCTTCGTTGAGCACGCCGGCGATGTCGCGCTGCGAGCCGTTGACCGTGTCGCGATAGCGGAAGGCCACGCGTCCATCACCCTCGATCCGGTCGAGCGTCTGCTCGTCGGCGAAGTAGTTTCCATCATGATGCGCGACGGGAATACGGATAGTTTCCCCGGCCGCGTAGCTGCTGGTAAAAAGCGATTGCGCGTTCTCGACGGTCAATTCCACGGTCCGGCAGATGAAGGTCTGGTTGGCGTTCCTCAGCAGCGCGCCTGGCAGCAGCCCGCTCTCGGTCAGGACCTGGAAACCGTTGCAGACGCCGAGCACCGGGACCCCGCGCTCCGCTGCCTTCACGACCGAGCGCATGATCGGACTGGTCGCCGCCATGGCGCCCGAACGCAGGTAATCGCCATAGGAGAACCCGCCGGGCAGCGCGATGAAGTCGAGATCTTCGGGCAGTTCGGCATGACCATGCCATACCCGGATGGGAGCAACGCCGGACACCTGCTCGAGCGCCACCGCCATGTCGCGGTCGCAATTGGAGCCGGGAAACGTGATGACGGCCGAACGGAAAGCCATCAGGCGGTCTCCTTCTCCGCCACCCGATGGATCCGGTAATCCTCGATCACCATGTTGGCGAGCAACTGGCGGCACATCTGCTCGATCTGATCGTCGGTGACGCTCTGCGCCACTTCCAGTTCGATCAGCCGGCCGGCGCGCACGTCCTCGACCCCTTCGAAACCCAGCCCTTCGAGCGCGTGATGGATCGCGCGGCCCTGGGGATCGAGCACACCGGGCTTCAAACGGACGTGGACCTGGACTTTCATGGCATTACTCGCTGAGCTGGGTTGCAGTCGGGATCGAAGCGGAGCCTATAGCGACACCCTCCCGCGAAGCCAACGTGCGTCGGGCCGATTCTGTCGCCGATCCACCGATGAGATCAGCGGGCGAGCGGCGAACCTGCGGGCACGACCACGATCTCTACCGGGCGGCTGTCGACCAGCCACTTGCGCGCGGCAGCGGACACTTGCGGCGCGGTAACGGCGGAGACGGCGCCGGGCCATGCATCGAACCGCTCCAGTCGCTCCGGCTCGGTCTGCGCGCGGTCGGCGACGGCCATCCAGCTTGCGAGAGACTTCAGGCGGTTGTCGAAGGCTTCGAGCAGCGGGCGACGCGCGCGGTCGATGAGGTCGGGATCGATGGGTTCCTCGGCCAGCTTCGTTATCGCCTTCTCTATTGCCGCGACCGTCTCGTCGATGTCGCCCATGTCGACTTCGGCGGTGACGTAGAACAGGCCGTAATCCGGATATTCCGACGAGGAAGAGGCACCGACGCTGGGCGAATAGGTCTTGCCGAGGTTCTCGCGAAGCTCCTCCTGCACGACGATTTCCACGGCCCGGTCGAGCATCCTGAGCTGCGCCGCGGTTGTCAGGTCGCTGTCGTCGGTCGTCGGCCACACCAGCTGCACGAGCGCCTGATCGGGCTCTCCGGAATGGGTAATGACGTGGCGTGTGCGATTGCCGGTGAAACTGCGCACTCGGGCTTCTTCGCGCGGCTGGAACTCTGTCTCGCGGTCGGGCAGGGCACCCAGAGTGCGGGCGACCAGATCGATCGCGCGCTGTTCGTCGAAGTCGCCGACCAGGGCCAGTTCGATCGCGCCGCTGGCCAGGCGGTCCGAGATGACTGCGCGCAGCCGTTCGAAACTGAGAGCTTCGTAGGCCTTGGCGTCCTGCAGCGTGAAGCGCGGATCGAAGTCCGACAGCAGGCCACCCTGCTTGACCGACAGCGCCCGGCCAGGCGTGCCGTCGAGATTGGCGAAGAACTCGGCAACGGACTTGGCATAGCGCTGCTCGCCTTCGGGGCGATAGCCGGGATCGGTGATCGCCGCCGCCAGCAAATCGAGCTGCAGGTCAAGATCGCGCGGAGTGGTCGTGCCGCCCATCACGAAAGCGTCGGTCGCCGCGCTGAGCGAGAACTGCACGGTCCGCCCCGCGAGGATCGTTTCCAGCTCGTCCTGCGAATGCAGGCCGAGCCCGCCGATCGGCAGGGTCGCGACCATGGCCGTCGCCAGCGGATCTTCGCGGGTATTGAGGAGCGTGCCGCCATCGAGCGAAAGGCGGTAGCGAATACGGTCCTTCTCGATGTCGGTCTTCTTGAGCGTCAGCATCACGCCATTGTCGAAGCGCAGCAATCGCAGTCCGAAGCGCTCGTCCGTGGTGTCGGACACGACGGCACCGGGAGTGCCGAAATCGCTGTAGCCGAAGTCGACGCTGTCGCGCAGCACCGGCTTCGCGACCGGCGCCGACCATGCGGCATCGAACGCGGCGCGCAAGCCCTGAGCGCCGCCTTCAGGCGCCTTGCGCCCTTCGAAACGGATCAGCGGATTGTCGAGTGCTGCGGCATCAGACTTGAGCGCGGCCAGCACCGCCGCGGGGGTGATGTAGGGGGCGAACGCCTCGAGCCGGGCAAGCGAGCTTGCAGGTGTCGACGGGATCTGCCCCTCCTCCAGCATGGCCAGTGCCGCACCCAGCAGCGCGGCGTTGCTGCGCGTATCCTGCGCCTCCGCCGCATTGATTTGCGAAGAACGGATCTTCGCGACCTGCTCGGCGACCTCGGCCTCGCCGAACCCGTAGGTCAGTGCCTGGCGCAGCACGGTGACCGCCGTTTCCAGTCCGCCCTGCCATTCGCCATCGGCGCTGTCGATTACGAGGTTGGTGGACTTGGCAATGTCGAAAAAGTCCCCCGTTCCGTAACCCGCCGACTTGAACGGCGCGTCCTCGCCGCGGGCGAGTGCCTCGAGCCGCCGATTGACGATCGCGTAACCGATCGTGCGCAGCAGGTTCTGGCGGCGCTCTGCCGCCGTATCCGGCGTCTTGATCGCTGCGCGCAGGCGCGAGATCGTCACCTGCTCGGACAATGCCTCGTCGAGATAGATGTCGGTCAGGCCGGCGCGTGACGGGTCGATCGGGCCGCCGCCGAATTCCTCGGGCAGCGAGCCGGCCTTCCAGGAAGCGAAATGCCGGCGGATGGCCGCCTCGACCGCGTCCGGGTCGAAATCACCGACCACGAGGATCGCCGCATTGCCCGGCACGTATTCCCGCTCGTAATAATCGCGGATGTCCTGCGCCGTGCCGCCTTCGATGATTTCCGGCAGCCCGACGGGCAGCCGCTCGCCGTAGCGCGCATCGGGCGTGAAGAACTCGATCGCGTCCTCGGCATTCTTGAACGCATATGTGCGCCGCACGCGTCGTTCGGACAGGATCACGCCGCGCTCCCGATCGACCGCTTCCGGGTCGATCGTCAGTTCGCTCGCCGTCTCGCGCATGAGCATCAGCGCCGTATCGAGAAGCGCCGGGTCGTTGCGGGGGAGATCGAGCTTGTAGAGGGTGGTCTCCAGCCCGGTCGAGGCGTTGTTATCCGCGCCGAAACGCAGGCCTTCGCGCTCGAGCAGCTTGACCATCTCGCCTTCCGGCACCTTGGCCGATCCGTTGAACGCCATGTGTTCGAGAAAATGGGCGAGGCCGCGCTGGTTGTCACGCTCGGCGAGCGAGCCAGAATCGATCCATAGCCGGACGAGCGCGGTGCCTTCGGGCCGGTCGTTCTGTGCGATGACGTATCGCAGGCCGTTGTCGAGCGTGCCGAACCGATAGACCGGGTCGACCGGGATGTCGCTTGCCTCGTAGGCCCACTCTACCGCGTCGCCCGGCTCCTGCGCGGCGACGGCGATCGGCGAAACACCAAGGGCGAGAAGACAGGCGAAGCCCGCCGCGTGAAGAAATCTCATGCGCGCGACCCTCGGCAATATCAGGGATTTGTCAACGTCCGGACCCGGGGTTCGGCGTCAGTGCTTGGTCTTGCTTCCGCGCAGCTTGTTGCGCGCAGTCGACAGGTCGAACACTTCGCCCGGACCGCCATCCTCGTTCTGCAGCAGGCCGAGCCGGCGGGCGACTTCCTGGTATGCCTCCTCTTCGCCGCCGAGATCCCTGCGGAAGCGATCCTTGTCGAGCTTCTCGCCGGTGTTCATATCCCACAGGCGGCATCCGTCGGGGGAGATTTCGTCGGCCAGGATGATCCGCGCATAGTCGCCATCCCACAGCCGTCCGAATTCAAGCTTGAAATCGACCAGCCGGATATCGATCGCGGCGAACATGCCGCACAGGAAATCGTTGATGCGGATCGCCATGGCGGCGATATCCTGCATTTCCTCGTTATTGGCCCAGCCGAAGCAGGCGATGTGTTCCTCGGCGACCAGCGGATCGCCCAGGCTGTCATCCTTGTAGCAATATTCGATCAAAGTGTGCGGAAGCTGCTCGCCTTCGGGCAGGCCGAGCCGCTTGCTGATCGAGCCGGCAGCCACGTTGCGCACGATGACTTCGAGCGGGACGATCTCGACCTGGCGGACAAGCTGTTCGCGCATGTTCAGCCGGCGGATGAAATGCGTCGGGATGCCGATGTGGCCGAGCCGCGTGAAAATATACTCGCTGACGCGGTTGTTGATCACGCCCTTGCCGTTGATCGTGCCCTTCTTCTGGGCGTTGAAGGCGGTCGCATCGTCCTTGAAATACTGGATGATCGTACCCGGCTCGGGGCCCTCGTAGAGAATCTTGGCCTTGCCTTCGTATATCTGGCGGCGACGGGACATGCGGTTTTCCTTGGGTCAGTATCGGCGGTTCGGCCATTGCGTCACGGCCGGGCCGGGAGATTCCGCCCGCCCTTACAGCAGCGGGCCTGCGGGCGCAATCAATGCACCGTTTCGCTCTTGCCAGCGACGGGGCTGACGCATTCCACGTCCTTTTCCTGCAAGCTCTCGATCAGCTTGCCGAGGGTCGAACGCTGGACGAGCACGCTGAACAGCACCGCGCCGAAAGTGGCGGCAAGGATCATGTCGCGTGTCTCGCCCGGCGGGAGCGAGAGCGCGAGCGCGACCGAGATTCCGCCGCGCAGGCCACCCCACCACAGCACGCGGCTGGCGCCCGCTTCCTGAAGGCGGGCAGCAGGAATGGTTTTGGTGCTGACGCCGATCGCAATGGCTCGGGCCAGGAGGGTGATCGGGATGGCAGCGAGCGCGAACAGGGTCTCGTCCACGCCCGGGACGAGCGCGATCATCTCGAGCCCGATGAGCAGGAAGAGAACCGAGTTCAGCACCTCGTCCACCAGTTCCCAGAACTTGATGACGTAGTCGCGGGTGACGTCGCTCATCGCATAGGTAACCCCGTGGTTGCCGATCAGCAGCCCGGCGACCGCCATCGCCAGCGGGCCGGAGATGTGCAGCTCCGAACACAGGGCATAGCCGCCCATCACAACCGCCAGCGTGATCAGCACCTCGAGCGTGTATTCGTCCATGCTCGCAAGGGCGCGATAGCCGAGCCAGCCGATCACGAGGCCGACCGCGATGCCGCCGCCAGCTTCCAGCGCGAACAGCCGCGCGCCCTCCGACAGGGAGAAGTCCGCGCCGGTGACCGCGGCTCCCAGCAGGATGGTGAAGACGACGATGCCAACGCCGTCGTTGAACAGGCTCTCGCCTGCCACCGCGCTCTGCAGCGACAGCGGGACGTTCTCTTCCTTGAGCACACCGAGCACCGAAACCGGATCGGTCGGGGCGATCAGCGCGCCGAAGACGAAATACCAGATGGGTGCAATGCTGGCGCCGAGCAGCGAACCCACGCCCCATGCCATCAGCCCGACCAGCACCGTCGACACGATCACCCCGATGGTCGAGAGCAGCAGGACCGGCAGCCAGCTCGCCTTCAGCCGCTCCAGATCGACATGCAGCGCTCCTGCAAACAGGAGGAAACTGAGCATCCCCTGCAGGAGGGTCTCGGTGAAGTTCATCTGCTCGAGCAGGCTGGCGACCTCGTTGTCCAGAGTGACGCCCGGGACGAGGAAGTTCGCGACCATCAGTCCGATCGCCGCGAGCGCGCCCATCACCGTCAGTCCGATGACATGCGGCAGCTTGATGAAATGATGGTTGATGTAGCCGAGCAGGGCGGCCGCCACGACAAGGATCGCGGCAAGGTCGAAGGGATCGGGACCGGTGGAGATGGTTTCATGCATGGCGCGTGCGATAGCGACCGCCGCCGACTTGGCAAAGGTCCATCGCTCCGCCAGACCGACACTCGTGAGCAATTCGGCCGATCCCACCTACTACTACAGACACTCCGGATTGCTGGTGCGGTCGGCCATCAAATTGCCGGAATGGGAAGCCTTTGCACAAGCGGATCCCGCTCAGGATCCCGATATCGTGATCGCTTTTGGCGACGCGCTCGCGCGGACGCCCGAACAACTGCCGTCGGGCGACCGGAAGGGCATCCATTTCTCGGTCGCCGACGTGGGGCGGTGGTCGATCGCTCGAGGCGAGAGCATTGTGATCGAACCGATCGTCGGGGCGCCCGAAGCGGAGTTGCGGCTGTTCACCCTCGGGAGCGCATGGGGCGCGGCCGGCTACCAGCGCGGGCTGGCGATGCTTCACGGAAGCTCGGTGCGCACCGGGGGAAAGACGTTGCTGTTCTGCGGCGCGCAGGAAGCGGGCAAGTCGACGATCGCGGCGGCGCTGGTCGAGCGCGACGGCCTGCTGGTGGCGGACGATCTCTCGCGCGTCGACCCGCCCGCTGCCGATGGCGGATCGGCGCACATATGGCCTTCCTCGAGCCGCATGAAACTCTGGGACGAGGCGATCGATCACCTCGGATGGCGCGGGCGCGTAGTCCAGCGCGACCATTTCCGGACACAGAAGTATCATCTCGCCATGGACGCACCGGTTGCCGAAGAACCCCTGCCGCTCGATGCCATCGTCCTGCTCGGGTGGGGCGAAGGCCGTAACCTTGATCGGCTGGCTGGCGGTGAAGCGGTGCGCGAAGTCCTTCAGGCGAGTTGCTATCGACCGGAAATGCTCGACTTGATGGGTCGGACCGCCGAGCAGGCGACGATGGTATCCCGGATCGTCGCCGCGACACCCGTTTACCGGCTGGTGCGCCCGCGCGACTTCGCACGGCTCGACGAAGTCTGCCGGTTGATCGAAGGTCTGTAAGAAGGGAAAGTGGTGCCTCGGGGCGGATTCGAACCACCGACACCGCGATTTTCAGTCGCGTGCTCTACCAACTGAGCTACCGAGGCTTGCACCTTCGCGCGGCGTTCGATGTCGATCGCCATGCGGTTGGAGCGCCGCCCTATGGCGAAGCCCCGCGCGCTTGGCAAGGGCTGAATCAGTCGCGCTCGAGGGGATCGCCGCGTGCGACTTCCTGCTCGATCTCGTCCGGCAGCGCCGGGCGGCCGGGCACGGCATAGCCATCGCCGAACCATTGCGCGAGGTCGCGGTCGCGGCAGCGCTGCGAGCAGAACGGTGTGTGTTCGGCCGAGCGCGGCTTCTTGCAGATCGGGCAGGGGCGGGCAGTGTTGGTCATCGCTCGACCATCTGGGCATGCTCCGCGCCGATCGCAATAGCCGGATCGGCCTCGACGCGGATGTCGCGCCCGGTCCGGCGGGCCAGCTCGTGGAGCCATTCGGGCTTCAGCTTCGTCTTGACCGCGGGATGCACGGTCAGCTGGATCGCACCCGCGCCATCCAGCAACTCCGCCTTGCGCAAGACCATCCGCGCAGCCGCGCCGATGCGCGCGTTCGCCATCCGGTGCAGCAACGAGGGGCCTTCGAGCCGCGCGACGATCTGGACGAGGCCGAAGCCGTTCATCGCCGTTCGCTCGTGCGGCCAGCCCGCGAGACCGTCTTCGAGGGCGGCGTCAACCGCCTTGCGCCCGGCCTTGTCGGGAATGGTCGGGAAGTCGATCGCGATCGACCCGCCGAGATCGAACCAGCGCAAGGCCCGGACGATCGCCGGAATTGCCGCCAGCGCCAGCTCACGCGGCGGCAAGTCGCCGTCGATATCGACCACGCACATGGCCGGGGTCACGTCGAACAGCAGCGATCCGCCGGAAAATGCGATCGAACCGCCCCACGCCGCGTCCCATATCTCTTCCCACAAACCGGCCGGGAAGCGATGTACGACGTCGTATGGCGGCGCGCCGTCTTGCGCCTTGGCGGCGTCGGCGATCCGCGCCTGGGCCAGTTTCAGCCGTCCGCGTTCGGCGACCGCTGCGCGGGTTATCTCGACCGCAACCGTTGCGCCTTCGCTGGCCGATGGTGGCAGTCGATCAACGAGAATTTCCAACCCGCTCTCGGTTGTCGCCACGCCCCTGCTCGACCCCTTGCGGCGCGAAGTCAGTCGCGCTTCGACGAGTTCTCCTGCCCGCAAGTCACCCGGCCAGAAAAGCCGTGCGGCGATCGGCTGCTCGTTATGGACAAGCAGCCAGCGTTCCTCGCCGATGCCGTGTTCGACCAGCCAGTCAGCCAAGCGGATAGGCCGCCGATTTCAGGAGAATGCGCGTTTCGTAGAGCGGCAGGCCCACGACGCCCGTGTAGCTGCCCGAAACGAAGTCGATCAGGGCACCCGCGCGGCCCTGGATCGCATAGCCGCCCGCCTTGCCGATGCCTTCGCCGCTCGCGACATAGGCGTCGATCTCCTCGCCGGACAACCGCTTGAAGCGCACGATGCTCTCCGACAGTTTCTCGCGGACTTTGCCATCGCCGTCGACCACCGCGACGCCCGAGCACACCCTGTGCCGCCGCCCGGACAGCAGGGCCAGGAAGCGCCGGACGTCGTCGCCGTCGGCCGCCTGGTTCAGGATGCGGCGACCGAGCGCGACCGTAGTGTCGCCGGCCAGCACGATCTCGCCGGTGCCGCGCGGCACGGCGAGCGCCTTTTCGCGGGCTAAGCGAGCCGCGTATACCCGCGGCAATTCGCCATCATGCGGGGTTTCGTCGATGTCGGGAGACTGCACACGTGCCGGTTCGACGCCGATCTGCGCGAGCAATTCGCGCCGACGCGGGCTGGACGATGCAAGGACGAGGGTCGGTGTCGCCACCGCGAATTAGCTGGGGCCGGGGCCCTGGGACGCATTCTGGCCCGGGCCGCCGCGACCGGGCATGAAGCGATAGGTGATGCGCGCCTTGGTCAGATCGTAAGGCGTCAGTTCGCACAGCACCTCGTCGCCGACCAGCACGCGGATGCGGTTCTTGCGCATCTTGCCGGCAGTATGGCCCAGCACTTCGTGACCGTTTTCGAGCTCCACCCGGAACATCGCGTTGGGCAGCAGTTCCACCACCTTGCCGCGCATTTCGAGGAGTTCTTCTTTGGCCATGCAGTATCTGTTCCGTTTTCGATCGTTGGTCGTTGGGCGCGGCATATAGGGTCGGGCGAGGGAAAAGGAAAGCCTCGCCTTGGTTGCCGAAAGCGCGGCGGATTTGTCACGCCATAGCCGCGATGACTGATACGCCCGGAACACGATCTGTGACAGGCCGTTACACGAAACCGCATTGCTGCCGTTCATCCCGAGACACTATCAGCGCGACCTATGAAAACACGAACAATTCTCCTTTGCGCCACGGCGCTCGGCCTCGGCTGTCACCTGCCCGCATCG
Source organism: Qipengyuania oceanensis (assembly GCF_009827535.1). Classification (NCBI taxonomy): domain Bacteria; kingdom Pseudomonadati; phylum Pseudomonadota; class Alphaproteobacteria; order Sphingomonadales; family Erythrobacteraceae; genus Qipengyuania; species Qipengyuania oceanensis. Next base: position 76,791 of record NZ_WTYN01000002.1, read on the forward strand.
GCGCAGGAGGTCGATAGTTCGGAGCCAGTCATCGAGGACGGCGGAAGCGTGATCGTCGTCACCGGCGCCCGCCTGCGCGCGCAGGTCGATACCGACCAGGCCCCGATACTCGAACTGAACGAGGAAGACATCGCCGCTTACGGTGCCGGGTCGATCGCCGACCTGGTCGACGCGGTCAGCAGCCAGACAGGCAGTTCACGTGGCCGGGGCGGCGGACGCCCCGTGTTCCTGGTCAACGGCATGGAAGTCTCGAGCTTCCGAGAGTTCCGGTCCTATCCGCCCGAAGCGATCCGCAAGGTCGAGGTCCTGCCCGAGGAAGTGGCGCAGAAATTCGGTTATCCGCCCGATCGCAGGGTCATGAATTTCATCCTCAAGGACAATTTCTCGAGCCGCGAAATCGAGGCCGAGTTCGAGGCACCGGACCGCGGCGGCTACTGGCGCAACGAGCAGGAAGCGACTTTGCTGCGGATCGCCGATGGCGGACGGCTCAACGTCAATCTCGAGATCGAGGATTCGAGTGGCCTGACCGAGGGCGAGCGCGGCGTCATCCAGGCGAGCGAGCCCGAACCCGGCGCACCCGATCAGGCCTTCTTCCGGTCGCTGGTCGCCGACACCTGGAACGCGGAGGTCACCGCCAACTGGAGCAAGGCCTTCCTCGACAGCGGGTCCTCCCTGTCGCTCAACGGCACTTACGAGCGCAGCGAAAGTCTTTCGCTATCGGGGCTCGATCCGCTCCAGGATTACCGCGTCCTGACGCGCGAGAACCGGTCCGACACGGTCTCGAGCGGGGCCAGCTACAATCGCCCGCTGGGCAATTTCCGCCTGTCGCTGACGGGTGACGGCACGCTTTCCTTCGGCGAGACGCAGATCGATCGGCGCGGAGCCAGCGGCTTCGATCTTGCGGAAGTCGAGACCAAGGCCTTCGTCAGCAAGGCGAACCTGCAGGGTCGCGTGCTCAGCCTGCCGGCGGGCGACGTTTCGGCGAGCTTTGCCGCCGGCTTCGACTGGAAGCGCATCGACAGCGCCGACACGCGCAGCGACGTCGATTTCGGACTGGTGCGGCGGCGACTTTCCACTGGCACCAATGTCACGGTCCCGATCGCCGAGCGCGACGGTGCCTGGGGCAAGATCGGCGATCTGAGCCTGGGCCTGAGGGCAGGGGTCGAGAACCTTTCCGACTTCGGCACGATCGGTGATTACAGCGTCGGCCTGACGTGGGGCGTGACCCGCAAACTCACCCTTGCCGCGACCCACATCGGTTCCGAAGCTGCGCCCAGCCTCAGCCAGCTCGGCTCGCCGCGGGTCGACAATTTCAACGTGCCGGTCTTCGATTTCGCGACCGGTGAGAGTGTCCTTGCGACCATCGTCTCTGGCGGTAATCCCGATTTGCTTGCCGAAACCCAGCGCGACTGGAAATTCAGTGCCAACTGGGAACTGCCGGAGATCGAGGATGCGCGCCTGTCGCTCGAATACATCCGCAACCGCTCGCGCGATGTGACCAGCAGCTTCCCGTTGCTCACTCCCGCGATCGAAGCGGCGTTCCCCGACCGGGTATCGCGGGATGCTGACGGCACGCTGCTCGCGATCGACCAGCGTCCGGTGACCTTTGCCGAGACGGCCGCCGAGCGGCTGGTGATCGGACTGACCAAGAGCGGCAGCTTCGGAAAAGCGAAAGTCCAGGAAGAGGGCGCGGGGCGGCGCGGAGGCGGCGGGCCTCCGATGATGATGGGCCGCGGCGGAGACGGCAAGGGTCGCTATTTTGTCAATCTCAACCACACGATCGAACTCGAGAACAGCGTGCTGATCGCGCCGGGACTGCCCCGGCTCGACCTGCTCGATGGCGGTGCGACCTCGGGTTACGGCCTGTCGCGCAACACCTCGACGCTGGAGGCAGGCTTCTTCCGCGAAGGCAAGGGCCTGCGGATCTCGGGTCGTTACACCGGACCGAGCGATGTCGGCACCGATCAAAACCGGCTGCGCTTCGGTTCGCTGGCAACGCTCGACCTGCGGGTCTTCGCCGATCTCGGCCAGTTGTTCGAGAAGGAAGACGGCGTGCTGGACGATCTCCGGCTGTCGCTGAAGGTCGACAACCTCTTCGACGGGCGACGCAAGGTCACCGACGTCAACGGCGATACGCCACTCAGCTATCAGCCATTCCTGATCGACCCGACCGGGCGCTATCTCGGGATAGACATCCGCAAGATGTTCTGACGCGCTGCGACCGGGATCAGTGCAGGCGGCGGCGCGGGAAGACGAGTGCCGCCAGCCCGCGCGCGCGAAACGGCGTCCACTCGCCTAACGGCTGCGCGAGCCGGTCCGCGATCGCATAGACTGCCGACGGGTTCACGCCGAGGCCGCAATGGCTCGCGAGCACTTCGATGTTCTCGCACTGGCCGTGATCGTCTTCCTGGATCGAGCCGCGCCAGTGCACGACGCCATCGGTTCGGGTGTAGATCGAGGTCGTCGGGACCGGGGGCGCGATGGCGAGCTCGCGGAAATTGCCCCGACGCATGGGCTCGGGCTCGCGACCGTTGAGATACTCGAACAAGCGACGGGCATTGGTGTGATTGCGATCGTCGCTGATGGGCGAGCCGAGGCTGATGACCTGGCGCACCTGGTCGGGCATCATCTTGGCCAGTTCTCGGGCGAACACGCCGCCAAGGCTCCAGCCGACGATCGAGATCTTGCCGCCGGTTTTCGCGGCGAGGTCGTTGACGCAGCCCGCCATCGCCTCGATCCGCGCATTGTCGACGGTGATGTTGCGACCCAGCCGCCAGCCGGCAGCCTCGTAGCCCAGATCGGACAGGAGCGAGCGCAGCGGGACGGTCGAGCTGTCCGATGCCATGAAGCCCGGCAGAACAAGCACGCCGTGGCCGTCGCCCTTCGGCAGCAACCGGAGAAACGGGCGCAGGGCGTAGAAGCTCGCCAGTTCGCCCATCGCGCGGCTCGGCTCGGCGAGCGCAAGCAGGCGGCTCGGCGGACGAGCGGCGGGCGATGCCTGGCGGGTTGTAGAGGCGCGTGCAGCGGCAGCTGTCATGTGGATTTTTCCTTCCCTGCGGACGCCTTGGAACGCGCGGCTGGCCGTTTCGTGCCTGCCCTGGCCTTTTGGCTCGACGCCTTCCTTGCGACGGTTTTCGGTGTTCCGGCGGTCTTTGCTGCCGCCGTTTTGGCTTTGCTAGCCCGCTTCTTCGGCGCTGTCGCGGGTTTGCGCGGGTTTCTTGCCGGCTTTTTCGGTTCGCCGGAAGCGAGATCGCGATATTCCTCGAAGCTTTCGCGGATGCATTCGACGTAGAATTCCGGGTCCGGCAGCAGCTCGCGGCAGGCGGTGAAGCTGATCGTCGCCTCGTCGGTATAGCTCTGGACGACGTGGGCAAGGCCCATCCCGTCAGTCAGGCAGATCAGGCCCATCATGCTTTCGAGCCTGGCTCCGGCCGAATAGATCGGCACCGGCGGGCCGGGGACATTGGTGACCACGGTGGTGAAGATCGGTCCAACCCCGCGATTGGCAAGGCTGAGCCGGGTGTAGAGCTGGGCCCCCAGCGCCATGTAGAGCGCCGGGCTGACCTTGCTCACTTCGGTCATGTTGCGCGCGCCGATCGCGTCGGTCATCGCCTTGGAGTTGGTCGTCCGGTCGTTCACGTAGGCCAGCCGCTCGGCCGGGTCGTCGATGTGCGTGCCGAGCGGGGCGATCATCGCCGCGACCTGGTTGCCCATGTCGCCCTTCTCGTCCTTTCCGCGCACCGAAATCGGCGCCATCGCGGTGAGCGTCTGCTTGGGCAGATCGTCCTTGGCCGAAAGATAGCGGCGCAGCGCCCCGCCGATGATGGCGAGGAAGACGTCGTTGACCTTGGCCCCGTCGTGCAGCGTGCGGATCGTCTTGATGTCGGCGAGAGGAACGCTCACGCCCTCGACCACGCGGTGTGGACTGATCTTGCGATTGAACCGCGTCTTGGGCGCGACCATCTCGCGCGAGAGGTCGAATTCCTTCTTCGCCAGCCCCTTGATCGCCTTGGCGAGGCCCGGAGCGGCCTTGGCGGCAACTTCCAGCTGCTTCATCGGATTGGCGATGGCGTTGATATAGCTGCGACCGAGCAATTCGACCGGGTTCGGCACCTTTTCCGGCTGCCAGGTATCCTCGCCCGGAGGCGGGGGCTCGTCCGGCGCGAGCGTGTGGGTGACTTCCATCAGGTCGATGCCGCTCATGCCGTCGATCGCGGCGTGATGGACCTTCGTGATGTAGGCATAGCTGCCCTTCGGCAGGCCCTCCACGTTGTCGAGCCCCTCGACCACGGTGAATTCCCACGGCGGGCGCTCGAGATCGAGCGGGCGGGCGAAGATGCGCGCGGCCTGGATGCACAGCTGCCGCCAGTCGCCCGGCTTGGGCAGGGCAACGTGCCGGACATGGTACTCGAGGTCGAAGTCGGGGTCCTCGACCCAGTAGGGGTAGTCGAGGTCGAAGGGCACGCGCACCAGCCGCTGGCGCATGGTCTTCGACATCTTCAGCCGGTCGTCGAGGAATTGCAGGATGTCCTTGAAGCGGACGAAACCGCCGGGCGCAGTCTCCGGATTGTAGACCAGGATCGAGCCGATGTGCATCGGCGAGTTGCGCGTTTCGAGTGCTACGAAACTGGCGTCCATGCCCTGGAGCTGCTGCAAATCTCTCTCCTGCGTATCGGCCCGTCTTCGGGTCCCGTGCCACGCTAGCTAGCAGAACCCGGCCGCGGCGCACAACTTGCCGCGCGCGGCAGGCACTTACCCTACGGAACGCGATCCAGCGCTTCCGCGCAGGCGACACCGCTCGCCCACGCCCACTGGAAGTTGTAGCCGCCGAGCCAGCCGGTCACGTCGACCGCTTCCCCGATCGCGTAGAGGCCCGGCACCTTCTTCGCCTCCATCGTCTGCGAGGACAGTTCCGCCGTCGAGATGCCGCCCGCCGTGACTTCGGCCTTGGCAAACCCCTCGCTGCCATTGGGGTGGAACAGCCACCTGCGCAGCCGGTCTTGCGCGGCGCGCAGCGCCTTGTCCGATGCATTGCCGAGATCCCCGTTCAGCCCGATCCGGTCGGCGAGGGTATCGGCCAACCGCTGGGGAAGCTGGTCGCGCAGCAAGCCACGCAAGCTGCTGCGCGGATTGCCGCGCTTGGCCTCGAGCAGCCAGTCCTGCGAATGCTGCGGCAGGAAATCGATCGCCACCGGCTCGCCATGCTTCCAGTAGCTCGACACCTGCAGGATCGCCGGACCCGAAAGCCCGCGATGCGTGAACAGCGCGGCCTCTGCGAAACTGGTCTTGCCCGCATGCGCCTCCACCGGAGCGGCCACTCCCGACAACTCGCGGAACAGGACATCCTCGCCGCCCAGCGTCAGCGGGACCAGCGCCGGGCGCGGCTCGACCACCTTCAGCCCGAACTGCCGCGCGAGGTCGTAGGCAAAGCCGGTCGCCCCCATCTTGGGTATCGAGGGGCCCCCGGTAGCGATCACCAGCCTCGGCGCAGTATAGCGGCCGATACGGGTCGCGACGCAGAAGCCATCGGTGCGAGTGACCTGGTCTACCTCCTGGGCGCAGCGGATCGTCACGTCGCCCTTGGCGCATTCGGCCAGCAGCAGGTCGACGATATGCTGGGCAGACCCGTCGCAGAACAGCTGGCCGAGCGTCTTTTCGTGCCATGCGATGCCGTAGCTTTCGACGAGCGCGAGGAAATCGCGCGGCGTGTACCGTGCGAGCGCCGACTTGGCGAAATGCGGATTGGCGCTGAGGTAATTCGCCGGTCCCGCGCCGATATTGGTGAAATTGCAGCGTCCACCGCCCGAGATCAGGATCTTCCTGCCCGGCTTGTCGGCCTTCTCCAGCACCAGCACCCGCAAGCCACGCTGGCCCGCGCGTGCGGCGCACATCAGCCCGGCGGCACCTGCGCCGAGCACGATGGCATCGTAATCATCCGACACTCAGGCCTCGGTAATGGGGGTGACCGGACGCTCGCGCGCAGCGATGAAATAGAGCAGCGTCCCGCCCGCGATGATCGCGGTGAAGATCACGATCGCCTGCGCGTCGGCATGGGTCGCGACCCACAGCGAGCTGACGATCGCGATTGCGCTTGCGGCAAGATGGAGCGGGTTGAGCGCACCTTCGCGCTTCTCCAGCACCGGCAGTGCGGCACAGCAGATGAGATAGGTGACCAGCCGCACCATCGTCCCGGCGACTGCCAGCACCTCGAAGCCTTCCCACAGGCCGAAAAGGATGGCGAAACCGCCGTAGAACAGGATCGAGTTGCGTGGCGTGCCGTGCTTGTCGTCCACCTTCATGAACCAGCGCGGGAGCATTCCCCGCTCGGCCATGCCATATGTCAGGCGCGGCAAGCTCGTCCCGCTGCCCAGATTGTTGGCCCCGATGCTGAAGGCGGCGGCGATCACGATCATCACCGCGCCCGCATCGCCCATCACCGCGCGGGCAGCGCCGGCAAGTGCATTGTCCTCTGCCGCGCCGGCCGGCGCGATCGCGAGATAAGCCCAGATCACGAGCACGTAGAGGACGGACACCGCCGCCACCATGCTGACGAGTGCGCGCGGCACGTTGCGCTTGGCGTCCTTTACCTCGCCCGCGGTCTCGGTCAGGTTCTCGAAACCCATAAAGGCGTAAAAGGTCAGCAGGATCACGCTCTCGACCTCGCTGAATTGGGGCAGGGCGAAACCGATCGCCGGATCGCCCGCGAACAGCGCGGCGACGACCAGCAGCAGCAGCGGAACGAGCTTGATCGCGGTCATGACGCCGAGCGTGCCGACCGCGCTGCGCATGCCGACGAGGTTGACGAAGACGAAGGCCATGATCAGCACTGCGACCGCCAGCCCCTGGATATCGGCGAGCCACGGGAACAATGCCGCGAGATACGTCACCATGACATGCGTGTTGGCCGCTGCGGTCACGATGTTGCTTGCATAGCGTCCCCAGCCAGCCTGGAAGCCGACGAACCGCCCGAAAGCAGCTTCCCCGTAAAGCACCGGGCCGCCGCTGTGCTCGAACCGGCCCGCCAGCCAGGCATAGACCAGCGCCAGCGGCATGAAGAGCAGTCCGCCGACCAGCATCATCCACGGCGCAAAGCTGCCGACCGATGCCGCGAGGACCGCCGGGAGGGCGAAGATGCCTGCGCCGACCATCCCGTTGATCGGGAACAGCGTGCTGCCGATGAAGCCGACCGTGCGTGGCGGCGCCTTGTATTCCGCGTCCATCGCCGGGTGATGACGACAAACGCAGATTTGCACAAGCGCCCCTTTGCCTAAGCTGCGGACTGCTCCTATCTCACCAGCCATGTCGCGCACGAAAGCTGGCTCTCCCCACGATCCGCGAGGAAAGGAACGCTTCAACGAGGAGCGGGCGACCTATACCGTCGCCAGCGCGCAGCCCGATCTGGAAACCGGCATCGCCGCGATCCGCGACACGGTGAAGACGCTGAAGCCGCGGCCGGGCGTCTACCGGATGCTCGATGCGCGCGGCGACGTGCTCTACGTCGGCAAGGCGCGCAGCCTCAAGGCGCGGGTGGCGAACTACACGCAGGTGAAAAGCCTCTCGAACCGGCTCCAGCGGATGGTCAGCCAGTGCCGCCGGATGGAGATCGTGGTCACCAATTCGGAAGCCGAGGCGCTGCTGCTCGAAGCGCAGCTGATCAAGCGCTACCGCCCGCCGTTCAACGTGCTGCTGCGGGACGACAAGAGCTTTCCGTTCATCCTGCTGCGGGCGGACCACAAGTTTCCGCGCATCCAGAAACATCGCGGCGCGCGGCGGGCGAAGGGCAACTACTACGGTCCCTTCGCCAGCGCGGGGAGCGTCAACAAGACGCTGAATGCGCTGCAGAAGCTGTTTCTCCTGAGAAGCTGCACCGACAGCTTCTTCAACAATCGCGACCGGCCCTGCCTGCTCTACCAGATCAAGCGGTGCTCGGCGCCCTGTACCGGGCGGATCGACAAGGCGGGGTACGAGAGCCTAGTGCGCGAGGCGAAAGACTTCCTCGGCGGCAAGTCCTCCGCGGTGCAGGCGCAAATCGAGAAACAGATGGCGAAGGCGGCGGCAGATCTCGATTTCGAGACGGCGGCGATCCTGCGCGATCGCCTGCGCGCGGCGACCTTCATCCAGGGGAGCCAGGCGATCAACGCGAGCGGCGTCGGCGATGCGGACGTCTTCGCGCTGTCCGCCAAGGGCGGGCAGATGGGCGTGCAGGCATTCTTCATCCGCGGCGGGCAGAACTGGGGCCACCGGGCATTCTTCCCGAAGAACACCAACGACCTGGCCGAAGACGAGGTGCTCGCCGACGTGCTTCTGCAATTCTACGAGGAAGTGCCGCCGCCGCGCACCATCCTCGTCGATCGCGAATTGCCGGAACAGGAGCTGATCGCGGAAGCGCTTGCCGAAAAGGCCGGCCATGTCGTCGCCATCTCGATCCCGCAGCGCGGCACCAGGCGCAAGCTCATGCAGCAGGCGCAGCGCAACGCCGTGGAATCGCTGGAACGGCGGCTGGCGGAAAGCGGCACGAAGGCCAAGACCCTGCGCGAACTGGCCGAATTCCTCGAGCTGGACGAAGTGCCGCAGCGGATCGAGGTTTACGACAACAGCCATATCCAGGGAGCGAAGGCAGTGGGCGCGATGGTGGTCGCCAGCCCGGAAGGGTTCGAGAAGGGCCAGTATCGCAAGTTCAACATCAAGAGCGCGAAGACCAACGACGACTTCGGCATGATGCGCGAGGTCATGGCGCGCCGGTTCCGCAACCTCGCCGAAGATCCCGACGGCGAGCAGGGCCGGGCGAACAGCCACGAAACGGTCTGGCCCGACCTCGTCCTTATCGATGGCGGCAAGGGACAGATGTCGAGCGTGCGCGATACGCTCGCCGAAATGGGCATCGAGAACGTGCCTCTGATCGCCATCGCCAAGGGGCCGCATCACGGGCGGGAAGGGCGCGAGGTCTTCCACTTCCCCGACGGTCGCGAGAAGACGCTGCCGGTCAATTCGCCGCTGCTCTTCTACCTCCAGACGCTACGCGACGAGGTCCACCGCTATGCCATCGGCGCACACCGGGCGAAGCGCAGCCGTGCGATCACCGCCTCGCCGCTGGACGAAATCCCGGGCATCGGGCCGAGCCGCAAGCGCGCGCTGCTGCTGCATTTCGGAACGGCGAGCAAGGTCCGCGCCGCCGCACTGGACGACCTGAAGCGCGCGCCCGGCATCAGCGAAGGCGTGGCGCAGCAGATCTACGATTTCTACCACGCTGGCGGGTGAACGCGCGAACGTCCGCGAAATATTTGATAACGGACGTTTGTAAAAGTTCAGAAAGTATTCTCGCTCTCCCGTTGTATTCGCGGCCCCTCGTCGCCATCTTATAGTCAGCTACCAGTCGCGATAGACGGTCACCGCTTCCCCAATTGGAAGTCTTTTCCTTCAGTTCCGCTTCTTAGTCGCAGCTAGGTCAATTCTGGCGCGCTGCACACATGTTCGAAGGAATGACAAATGACACATTTTGGCAAGATCAAGAGCTATGACAGCAGCGCCGGTACCGGCGCGATCACTCCCGAAAAGGGCGGCGATGCTCTGCGTTTCAAGAAGGCGGACCTGCAGCAGGAAGGCCAGATGCCGAAGGTCGACCAGCGTTTCAGCTATGAAACCAGCGAAGTCGATGGCGGCAAGAAGCACGCCGTGAATCTGCAGCACCAGCAGGGCGACGGCGAAAAGCAGAACGAGCAGGCCGCCAAGCAGCAGGGCTGATCTTTGATCGATCGCTGGGCCGGGGGCGAGAGCTTCCGGCCCACGCGCGCACCACCTAGCCGGGATTACGATCATGCCGATGAACAAGTTCCTGTTCGACCACCAGCTTGCCGCCATGAAAGCGGACCGCTCCGGTTCGGCCGAAGAGCGCGTAGCGGCTGCGGATATGGTGGGCGGACGTGCGAAGCAACTCGCCGAGTGGCGGAAGGCGAACGGCCTGTCCGACCGGGGCTGGCCAACCGACGAACGAACACCATCCGAGGAACAGTGAAATGAGCACTTCTTCAATCGCGGGGAAACCCGGTAAGCCGGCGGTCGGTGAGTGGGAAAGCGAGGGCGGATCGCTCAGACCACGCGCTGCGGACCCGCTTCCGGAAGGGATCACGGCAGAGACGGTGGTTCGCTACCGCGTGGGCCCTTATTGCTATAGCAGGCTGGAAGACGCCTTGGCGGAGCATTCGCGTCGGTCCTGAGCGGAACCGCTGTGGCACCGTTTGGCCTGCAAACCTCTGCGATCGGCAGTGCTTGCAGGAGCGGCAAAGATCCGCGTGTCACCCAATAGCGGACTTTCCGGCGCAGAAATCAGCCAACGTCCGCTAACGACCCATTTCGGACGTTTCCATGATTCGCAAAACAACATAGATTAGGACTGTGATCTTACGTTTGCTCGTTTTGCCAGCATCGGGCTATTACCGGGATGCGTCACAGTTCCGTCGTCTCTGGCTCTATCACCGATAGAAATGGAAGCGATCTGTGAAATGACCGCCGAGGCTGAATGGCAGCCGTTCGGGACCGTCTCTTGGGAAGAAAATCCCGAAAGAACGGCTGGTCTAAACGCCATTGTCGGCGATGACGAGTTTAAGGCGCTGCCAGCCCAAATCCGTTGCCCAAGAGGGCGGGTCACGCTTCATCACTCCAATGGCATTCCTTTCGACGAATTCTGGATTTCGTCGGACGGGAGACAAGCAGCTATGTCCGGAGGCTGGCTCGGTGGCGAGTTGCTCGGTGGCGGCGGGGTATGCTATTTTTCGAGAATAGAGAGCAAGTGGGTCCGACAAGGCTGTCTCTCCACTTGGGCGGTATGATAAGGCGACTGCTTTTTGAGGCTTCCTTGACTAAAAGCCGACCGTCACAAAACCACCCAATTGCAGACATTCGAACCTGATCGCACTTGCCGCCTGCACGCTGCCTACTTCACCCGCTCCAGTTTGAGGTCGTGGAAGTCGTAGCTGAAGTCCGTCAGTTCCGAGATCGCCTTCATCGTCATGCCCGTGACCTTGCCGTCCTGCACCACGAAGTCGACGAATGCATCGGCCTTCAGCGAACTGTCCGGCCAGAAGGCAGCGAAGCGATCGCCCTGGTAATGCGTCAGGTCGCCGTCGAGGATCTGGCTGCGCCCCATGTCGATGAACAGGCCGCCTGCATCGTTCATGCGAATGCGCACATCGCCGTACCAAGGATCGCGATAGGTCCCGACATAGGCCGATAGTGGCAGGCTGGGCGCGGCCCGGCCTTCGGGCTGCGGAGCGGCGCTGTCGGCAAGCAGCTTGGTACCTTCGGCCTCGGCCTTGGCGAAAGCTCCGCCCCAGTCGCCGATGAAATCGTTCTCCGGGTGGCCGAGCATGGCGCTGGCGACATGGAAATTGAAGGTCGACGGTGCCCCGCGATAGTCGTTGGTCGCGCTGAAAAGCACCAGCTTTTCCTCCGGCAAGATCATGAAGTTGCTGACAACACCCGGTGCCCCGCCGCCGTGGCTGACCAGCAGCTTGCCGAGGAAGTCCTGCGTGCTCCAGCCCAGCGCATAGGCCGAGATATGCGATGCGCCCGCCCGCTTCAGCCCGCCGCTGACGCTGGTCGGGGTGACGCCCTTCCAGACTTCGGCCACCTGCTTTTCACTGAGCAGCCGCTTGCCGTCCGCCGTCACGCCGCCGTCGAGCCAGAACTGGCCCCATTTCATCATCCCGTCGGTGTTGCACCAGATGCCGCCGGCCGCGTTCCAAGTCGTCGAGAAGGCAAGCTCCTCGCCCACCGGCACGCCGGCGTCGGCTCCTGCCGCGCGCTCGTGTCCCGTGACATAAGGAACGCCTGCGGCAATCCTGCTCTTGTCCGCGGCGCAGGGCTGCATCCCGACCGGAACCAGGATCTCGTCGGTTACGAAATCCGCCCAGCTCTTGCCGGAAACGCGCTCCACGATCTCGCCCGCGACGATGTAGAGCAGGTTGTCGTAGGCGTATTCGGCGCGGAAGCCGCTGGTCGGCCGCAGATAGGGCAGCGCCTTGATGACGTCTTCGGGTTCGGCATCGCCGTCCGGCCAGATCAGCAGGTCGCCGGCGCCGAGCGGCAGGCCCGACCGGTGCGTCAACGCGTCGCGCACGGTGAAATGCTCGCTCACCCACGGGTCCCACATGCGGAATTCGGGAATGTAGGTCTGCACCGGCGCGTCCCAGTCGACCTTGCCCTGGTCGACCAGCATGGCGAGCGCGGTGGTGGTGAAGGCCTTGGAAATGCTCGCGATCGGGAACAGCATGTCCTGCGTGACCGGGCGGGTGGTCCCTTCCTCGGCCAGGCCGGTCGCCCCCTGGTAGACGATCGCGCCGTCCCTTGAGACCGCGGCGACGAAGCCGGTCGTATCGAAGGCTTCGCTCGTACGGGCGAGGGCGGCGTCGTAATCCGTAGCGGCTGCAGCCTGAGCGGCGATCGGCGCGGACTGGACCGGAGTTTCTGCCTGTGCGTGCGCGCACGCGCCGAGCGAGGTCGAGACGAGCAGCAGCGCTGCGGTGCGGGCGAGGATCATGCGGGAAGTCTCCTGTTTCGGGCAGTCTGCTACGCTGCCGGAACCCCGCTCTGCAACAGGCAATAGCAGCGGTGTCAGCCGGTTTGCCGCAGCATCGCGCGCTCGACCCAGGTCGCGTGGGTGCCCGAACAGATCTTGTGCGGCAGCGCGAGGCGGCAGACCGGGCCCTTCGCGATGTCACCGGCATCCAGGATCGCGCATTCGCTGGCGTTGCGGTTCTCGTCGATCAGGAAGGTGACGAGATAGGCTGCATCCTCCTGCGTCGCGCCCTTCTTCGGAATGACCGGGGTTTCGCTGGCATACACGCCGTCGGGCAGCGTGTAGACCTGTTCCTCGCCGGTCTGCGTGTCGTGCCGGACGTAGCCGTTGAACAGGAACCAGCCGGGTTTCGTTGTGGTCGACCAGACATAGCGCGATGGCTTCATCGCGTAGTCCGGATTGATCGTGCCGAATTCCACGATGCGGTCCGAGAGACGCTCTTCCCTCGTTTTGCCGCTGGCGAGGTCGAAGCGCCAGCGGTGAAGCCGGCAGCCGAAGCTGTGCTCGTCCACATAGGCCATCATGTGCGCATACTGGCCGAACTCCTCGAGCGGCTCCGGCATCGGGTTCGTCTGGTGATATCCCTCGAGCACGATTTCCCCGTCCTCCTCCCACGCATTCGTCCAGTGGAGAACGAAAGTCGGCTCGGCCTCGAACCAGCGGATGTCCTCCGGCTGCCCATGGCGCGGGATCAGCGCAAAACGCGTCGGAAGGCCTTCGTGCAGCCGCGCGGCGTGGATGTCGCGCCCGAGCAGCTTCTCGTCCCAGAATAGCGGCATGTCGTTGAGGATCGACCAGTTCTTCGTGATCGCCATGTCGTGCGGCAGGCGCGGACCGGGGAGCGCGACGGGAATGTAATGGGCCAGCTTTCCGGCGCGGTCGACGACGCCGTAATGCATGAAAGGCGCGTGCTTCGAATAGTTGAAGAACATCAGCTCGCCGGTCTCTTCGTCGACCTTGGGATGGGCCGACACGCCGTCCAGCGGCCCCCACGGCGCCTTGCCGAGATTCTCCAGCGTTTCAGGATCGACCATCCACGCTTCGCCGCACTGGTAGAAGGTCGCGTAGGCTACGCCGGCGTGGACGATGATGTCGGTGCTCCCGGTGTCCTTGAGGCCGCCGTGAGCGCCGAAACCGGGTCGCTTCGATGTGCCCGCCGGGTCCATCAATCCGCCCCACAGCGAACCGCCCGCGATCTGTTCGGCCTCGAAGCAATAGGTCCGCACGTAGCGATTGCGATAGCTCGCCTTGCCGCCCGAGATGCTGACCTGATGGATCATGGCATCGCCATCGAAAGGATGGTGGCGCCCGAGCGGCTGGTGAACCTGGTTCTCCGTGTTGCGGAGGTATACGCCGTCGATATCGCGCGGGATCTCCCCCGCGATCACCTCGAGCTCATCGACGTCCACTTCCTCGTGGCAAGGTGTCCAGGCACCCGAAAGATAGGGGTGGTTGGACGGTTCGAGCGTGTGGCGCAGCGGCGGCTGGCGGGTGATCTGCATCGGCGTTCCCTCTCGATGGGAGAGGGTAGCGCGAGAGATGGCGGACGCAAGCCTGCTGGCTGCTCACTCCTTGTCGGAAAAGCCGATCTTTACATGCGTGCCGTCGCAGAACGGCTTGTTGCCGCTTGCCCCGCACCGGCAGAGCGCCATGCGGCTGCGCCGTTCGTACTCCTTCCCGTCGGCGGAGATGAGGCGAATGCCCCCCTCGACGTAGAGCGGGCCGGAACATTGTTCGGCCGGGTCCTGCGTGGTGCTGATCTGCTGTTCGCGCGGCGCTTCGATCGGCTCGCCCGTGGCAGTGTCGATCGCCACGAGGCGCCCTGAGACGCAGTCCTTGATCTGGTCGAGAAAGATCGCCGCGACTTCGGGATCGTCGGTCTTCTCGACTTCGTCCCAGACCGTCTGGTGTGTGTCGCAGAAGCGGGCGAGGGCGCACAGGTCTTCCTGGTCCATCAGCTTGAAACGGGGCCCGTCGAGCACCTTGGCCTGCTCGGCATAGGGCTTCATGCTGGCCGTTTCGAGCCCTTCGAACCCCTCGTCGGCGTGGCTGTTGTCGCAGTAAGGCTTGTTTGCCGACTGCCCACAGCGGCACAGCGCGTATTTCTTCTTCGCGGGATAGGTCTTGGTCGGCTGCCACTCGATGCTTTCGCCGGTCTCGTTGACCGCGATGCTCTGCTCGCGAAGCGGGATGGAGCCGGTGACGACATAGGGGCCGTCTTCGGTGATGCTGATGCTGCGTTCGTCTGCCATGTCCTTGAAACATCGGACAAGGGCAGGCGGTTCCGCGCGTCAGTTTTTCGGCTTCTTCACCCGCTTGCGCATCATGCCTTCCTGGGCGACGCTGGCGACGAGTTCGCCCTGCTGGTTGAAGATCCGGCCGCGATTGAAGCCGCGGCCGCCGCCGCTCCACGGGCTGTCCGTGGCATACAGCAGCCACTCGTCGGCCCGCGCTTCGCGATGGAACCAGAGGGCGTGGTCGAGACTGGCGCCGACCAGTTCGCCGCGCATCCACGAGAGGCCGTGCGGCAGGGCACTGGTCCCGAGCAGGGTGAAGTCGCTGGCGTAGGCGATGACCGCGCGGTGCAATGCCGGATCGTCGGGCAGGGGGGCGACCGCGCGAAACCAGCTGTAGGCTTCCGGCTCGCTCGGTTCGCTGTTCATCCAGTGCAACCGTCCGGCAGTGCGGATCTCGATCGGGCGAGGGCGCGTGACCGTCGCCTTCTGCGCTGCGCCCATCCGGTCACCTGCACGTTCGACGATCTTCTGGCGCACCTGAGCATCCGATTCCAGCGCGTCGGGCCCGGGCACGTCGGGCATCTCGTACTCGTCGTGTTCAAGGCCAGGTTCGGGGGTCTGGAAGCTGGCGGTCAGGTTGAGGATCGGCCGCTTGCTGCCATCGGCATCGAGCTGGCTGGCGACGACCCGACGGTTGGCGAAGCTGCGACCGTCGAAATCGGTCGCGACGTCGTAGGTGATCTCCGGCCCTTCTTCGCCGCCGCGCAGGAAATAGGCGTGGAGCGAGTGCGCCGTCTTGCTGTCACCGACGCTGACCTGCGCCGCCTGCAAGGCCTGGGCGATGACCTGTCCGCCAAAAACCCTGCCGATCCCGTCCTTCTGGGGCTTGCCGACGAACTTGGCCTCGTCCGTGCGTTCTACGGTCAGGAGATCGACGAGATGGTCGACCAGTTTTTCGGGAGGGATGCTGTCGCTCATGGCGCACGGCCATGCGTCACCCTTACGCAAACGTCAATCAAGAGCACGTGTTGTGCGGGAAAGGAAAAGAAAACCCCGCCCGGATCACTCCGGACGGGGTTTCCCTTTCGATGAGGGCAGCTTCAGCCCGCGGCAAGCGCCGCGAGCAGCAGCAGCGCCACGATGTTGGTGATCTTGATCATCGGGTTGACGGCCGGACCGGCGGTGTCCTTGTACGGATCGCCGACCGTGTCGCCCGTCACCGCGGCGTGGTGGGCGTCCGAGCCCTTGCCGCCGTGATTGCCATCCTCGATGTACTTCTTCGCATTGTCCCATGCGCCGCCGCCGGCGGTCATGGAAAGCGCCACGAAGAGACCGCCGACGATGACGCCGAGCAGCAGTGCGCCGAGCGCCGCGAAGCCGTTTTCCTGGCCCGCGATCAGCGTGATGACGAAGTAGACCACGATCGGGGCCAGCACCGGCAGCAGCGACGGAACGATCATTTCCTTGATCGCCGCCTTGGTGACCAGGTCGACCGTGCGCGCGTAGTCGGGCTTCTCGGAATAATCCATGATGCCCGGCTTTTCCTTGAACTGCGCTCGCACGTCCTTGACCACGTCGCCAGCCGCGCGTCCCACCGCCGTCATGCCCATCGCACCGAACAGGTACGGGAGCAGCGCGCCGAGCAGCAGCCCGACAATGACGTATGGGTTCTCGAGGCTGAAATCGACGTCCGCGTTCGGGAAGAACTCGGCAAGGTCGGTGGTGTAGGCGGCGAACAGGACCAGCGCGGCAAGGCCCGCCGATCCGATCGCATAACCCTTGGTAACCGCCTTGGTCGTGTTGCCGACGGCGTCGAGAAGGTCGGTCTTCTCGCGAACGCTCTCGTCGAGACCCGCCATCTCCGCGATGCCGCCCGCATTGTCGGTCACCGGGCCGTAGGCGTCGAGCGCCACGACCACGCCGGCCAGCGCGAGCATCGAGGTCGCGGCATAAGCGATCCCGATGAGACCTGCGAACTGGAAGGCGATGATGATGCCGCCAACGATGACCAGCGTGGGCAGGGCGGTTGCCTCGAGCGAGATCGCCAGACCCTGGATGACGTTGGTGCCGTGACCGGTTTCCGAAGCCTTCGCGATCGAACGCACCGGACGATACTTCGTGCCGGTGTAGTACTCGGTGATCAGGATGATCAGGAAGGTGATCGCAAGGCCGAGCACGGAGCACCAGAACAGGTCCCAGCCGTTGAAGCTCATGACCTGTTCGGTCATGCCTTCTTCGGACAGCGGGGCGCCCGGATCGACGCCAGCCGGTGCCCCGCCGATGACGGTGTCGATACCGATGGCATAATCGGTCACGAACCAGATCAGCGGGATCGAGAGCAGCGCCGTCAGGATGAAGCCCTTGTACATCGCGCCCATGACATTGGTGCTGCCCTTGCCGAGCTTCACCGCATAGGTACCGATGATCGAGGTGACGATGCACGCGCCGCCGATCAGCAACGGCAATGCCATCATCGGCATCAGCAGTTCGCCGAGACGTTCCCCGAACAGCAGTGCGGTCAGCACCATCGTTGCACCGACGGTGACGACGTAGGTTTCGAACAGGTCGGCAGCCATGCCGGCGCAGTCGCCCACGTTATCGCCCACGTTGTCGGCGATCACGGCGGGGTTGCGCGGATCGTCTTCGGGGATGCCCGCCTCGACCTTGCCGACGAGGTCGGCGCCGACGTCGGCCGCCTTGGTGAAGATGCCGCCGCCGAGACGCGCGAAGATCGAGATCAGCGAAGCGCCGAAGGCGAGGCCGACAAGACCGTCGATGACGTGGCGATCGTTCGGGGCGTAGCCCGCGGGGCCGGTCAGGTACCAGAAGAACACTGCGATCGCGAGCAGGGCAAGGCCGGCCACCAGCATGCCGGTGATGGCGCCTGCACGAAAGGCGATCGTCAGCCCCTGCTGCAACCCGCTTTGCGCGGCAGCCGCGGTGCGCACATTGGAGCGGACCGAGATGTTCATGCCGATGAAGCCGGCAACGCCCGACAGGACTGCGCCGATCAGGAATCCGATAGTCGGGATGATGCCGAGAAACACGAACACCAGCGCCGCGACGACGACGCCGACGATGCCGATGGTGGTGTACTGGCGGCTGAGGTAGGCTTGCGCGCCTTCCTGGATGGCCGCGGCGATTTCCTGCATTTTCTCGTTCCCGGCGCCTGCGCCGAGAACCTGGCGGCTAGTCACGAAGCCGTACACGACGGCTAGCAATCCCAGCACGATGGATATGAGAACAAGGTCCACGAAAGACTCCCCTCCTGATGTGGATATTCAAGCCCGTGTCGAATGCCGGGCCGTTGGGGCAGGGGGCTATCGTGCCACGGCAGGCGAGGCAAGGGGGTAAAGTGAGAGCAAATCGCGGATGTCGGCGGTTTTCCGCAGGCTCCGGCGGCTATCCGTGCTGATAGCCGATGCTGTCCAAGGGCGTGAGGATTTTCCCGTCCAAGCGCAGCGGGGAGAGATCGGCATTGCTCACCATGCCTATGCGCGTCGCCGGAACAGGCAGCCGGGTCCGCGGATCGGCTGTGAACAGCAACTGGTAATCGTCGCCCCAGCGCATGCATTCTCCCCTGCGCGAGGGATCGGCCACCGATACGCGCGCGCTGTCGATCTCGAAAGCGATGCCATCGCCCGCGCTCGCCATCCGCCAGCAATCGAGCAACAGCCCGTCGGATATGTCCATCATCGCCGTGACGTGCGGCGCCAGCGCCCTGCCTTCGGCGAGGAGCGGCGCGGGTCGGCGGTAGGCCGTGCTGTCCTTCGCATTGCCATCGCGCAGGGCTTCGAATCCCAACATGGCCGCACCGACCGGACCTGTGACGTAGATCGCGTCACCGCTACGGGCACCCCTGCGGGCCGGGACCGGCCTGTGGGTCGCACGACCGATGGCGGTGCAGCCGAGCGTCCGCGCGCCGTCGCCTGCCACCGTATCCCCGCCTAGCAGTTTCACACCGTAATGGGTCAGCACCTCGTGCAAGCCTTCGAGGAAGCGATCGTCCCCGTCACCGAGCGTATGCCCCAGCAATATGCCGACGGGCTCGGCACCCTTCGCCGCAAGGTCGGACAGGTTGACCGCCACGAGCTTCCACGCGATGTCCGCCATGTCCTGCCCGGGCAGCCAGTGCCGCCCTTCGATCATGGCATCATGCGTCAGGATCAGCGTCTCGTCGCCGATTTCCAGGATCGCGGCATCGTCACGAAGTCCGCGCGCGCCCGCGTGGAGCGGCAGGGTGCGCAGCGCCGCGATGAATGCGCCTTCGTCGATCAGCGCACCTGTTTCGACACCGCGTCGAGCACGCCATTGACGAACTTGGCCTCGCGGTCGTCGAAGAAGGCCTTGGCGACGTCGACGTACTCGCTGATCACCGTGCCGATCGGGACGTCGGGGCGGGCGACCAGTTCGTAGGTTCCGGCCCGCAGGACCTGCAGCATCGTCTTGTCGAGCCGCGAGATCTTCCATCCGTCGGCGAGCTTGCCGGAAATGATCTCGTCAAGCTCGTCGCGCCGGGCATCGACACCGCCGACCACGTCGTCGAAGAAATCGATCTCGGCATCGGCGTAATGCTCGTCCTCGATCACCTGACCAAGCCGGTGCTGGTGAAACTCGTTGAGCAGGCGCGCCAGCGCGGTCTTCTCCATCGACTGCTGGTACAGCGCCTGGACGGCGGCGAGCCGGGCAGCGGAGCGGGCCTGGGCGCGCGGGGAAGGCGAAGGTCTGGTCACTTGAGGCGTTCCTCGATCGAGCGGGCGTGGGCCGGAAGCCCTTCGGCATGGGCGAGCGCGGCCGCAGCCGGGCCGATCGCGCCGAGACCGGCATCGCCGACCTCGATGAAACTCGTGCGCTTCATGAAATCGAGCACCGACAGCCCGCTGCTGAAGCGAGCGCGCCGCCCGGTGGGTAGCACGTGATTGGGCCCGGCGACGTAGTCTCCCACGGCCTCCGGCGTCATCCGGCCGAGGAAAACGCTGCCGGCATGCTTGATGCGCCCGAACAGCGGCTCGGGATCCGCGACAGCCAGCTCGACATGCTCGGCGGCGAGCCGGTTGGCGAGCGGCACCGCATCGTTCAGGTCATCGACGATGATCATTGCGCCATGGGCGTCGATGCTTGCCCGGGCGGTCTTCGCGGTGGAAAGCTGCGCGCATTGCAGGTCGATGCAGTCACCGACCTGCATCGCGAATTCCTCGTCGTCCGTAATGAGGATCGATTGCGAGGACGGGTCGTGCTCCGCCTGGCTGAGCAGGTCGGCGGCGATCCAGTCGGGATCGTTCTGCCCGTCGGCGATCACCAGGATCTCGCTTGGCCCGGCGACCATGTCGATGCCGACCACGCCGTAAAGCTGACGCTTGGCTTCTGCGACCCAGGCATTGCCGGGACCGGTGACGACGTCGACCGGCCGGATCGTGTTCGTGCCGTAGGCGAGCGCGGCCACGGCGTGCGCACCGCCGATGCGCCAGATCTCGTCGACCCCGGCGATATGAGCCGCGGCCAGCACCAGCGGATTGCTTTCGCCCTTGCGGGTCGGCGTGACGACCGCAATCCGCTCGACCCCCGCAACCTTGGCGGGGATGGCGTTCATCAGCAGGGAAGAGGGATAGGCGGCGCGCCCGCCGGGCACGTAGAGGCCGGCAGCTTCGACCGCGTTCCACCGCGCGCCAAGCCGAATTCCGGCATCGTCGCGATAGTCGCGATCCGTCGGCAGCTGCGCTTCGTGATAGGCGCGGATGCGGCTGGCCGCGAGTTCCAGCGCGTCGCGCAGGTCGGTCTCCAGCGCGTCGTAGGCGGCCTTGCATTCATCGAGCGAAATCGACCAGCCGTCGCCGCCATCGGGCGCGAGGCGGTGGTCGTCGAAGCGCATCGAATAGTCGACCAGTGCCTTGTCGCCGCGTGCGCGGACCTCGGCAATGATCCCCGCGACATCGCGGGCGACGCCCGGATCGCTGTCGCGACGCGAGTTGACGAGCTTCCTGAACTTGGCTTCGAAGCCCTCGTCTTTGGCGCGCAGGATCTGCATCAGGCGGCCTGCCGCCTGGCTGCGTCGGCACGGAATGCCTCGACCAGTTCGCCGACGCGCGGATCGGTCTTGAGCGCCGCGCGATTGACGATCAGGCGCGCGGAGATGTCGAGAATGCGCGACGTTTCGACCAGGCCGTTGTCCCTGAGGGTCTGTCCGGTCGAGACGAGGTCGACGATCCGGCCCGACAGCCCGAGGCTGGGAGCCAGCTCCATCGCGCCGTTCAGCTTGACGCATTCGGCCTGGATGCCGCGTTCCTCGAAATGGCGGCGGGTCAGGTTGGGATATTTGGTCGCGACGCGCAGGTGGCTCGCGCCGTCGATCGCATCCGCGCCCTGCGCCGGCTCGGCGACCGACAGGCGGCAATGACCGATGTCGAGATCGACCGGGGCGTAGAGGTCCGAATAGTCGAATTCCTCGACTACGTCGGAACCGACGATGCCGATCTGGGCCGCGCCGTGCGCGACGAAAGTGGCGACGTCGAATGCCCGCACCCGGATAATCCGCATGTCGGCGCGGTTCGTGCCGAAGGAGAGGGCGCGGTTGGACTTGTCGTGGAAACCGGCTTCGGGTTCGATACCGGCGCGCGCCATCACCGGCAGCGCCTCGTCCAGAATGCGGCCCTTGGGAACGGCGAAGGTCAATTGCTTTGCGCTCATTGCGCCGCGCATCTAGGTGCTGAGGGCGGAAAGGGCAACGCTAATGGGTGACCGGCCAGGATACGTACTGATGGACATGCACCAGAAGGGTGAGGGCATGGTTCGCAAGGCCTTTCTCAACCAGGTGGCCTATTGCCAGCATGCCGGTGCGGAGACGACCGCCAGAGTCGTCGAGGCGATACTGAGCGTCCTCGAAAGCGACACCAGCAACGCCCTGCTCGAACGTATCCGCCAGTGGCAGGGCGCCCCGTCGGCAGACGCGCTGCCGCTCCGGATAACGGGCGGCATCCATTCGCTGCACCTGTCCGGCGAGGCGCCGGAACTCATGCCCATCTATCGCGGCATTCCAGCCGACGATCAGGCGATCCTGACCGAGCTGATGATCGCTCACGAAGCGCAGCTCATGCCGTGGCTAGACGGGCCGCCGCAAACCAACGAGGCGGGGCGCTCTTCCAATTTCATCGCGGCGATGCTGTGGCTGGCCGCAGAGGGGCTGCCAGCGAAGTTCGAATGCCTCGAGATCGGGTCTAGCGCCGGGATCAACCTGATGCTCGATCGCTATGGCTACAGCCTGGGCGGAGTGAACGTCGGTCTCCCGGTACCGGTCATGCGCTTCGATCCGGAGTGGAAGGGGCCGCCGCCTCCTTCGCAAGCGATCGAAATCGTCTCGACCAGGGGTTGCGATATCGCGCCGGTCGACCTGACCGACGCCCGCGAGGCGCTGCGGCTCAAGGCGTATATCTGGCCCGAGCACACCGTGCGGTTCGACCGGATGGAGGCAGCGATCCGGGCGGCAAAGGACCGTGCGCCCGACCTGGTGAAGATGAACGCGGCCGATTTCGTCGAGCAGGAATTGCAGCAACCGCAGGACGAAGGCGTCACGCGGTTGCTGATGCACTCGATCGTTTGGCAATACGTCCCGGAGGACCAGCAGCAGCGGATCACTGCCGCTATGGAGGCCGGCGGGGCGAAGGCGACGGCGGAGAAGCCGCTGGCATGGGTCAAGGTCGAGGCCGACAGGACGGTCCACCGCCACATGCTCAAGGTCCGGTACTGGCCCGGCGGCGAGGAAGAGACGCAGCTTGCCTGGTCGCATCCGCATGGCGCGGAAATCGAGTGGATCGCGGGCTAGTCAGTCCGTCCGCGCGAGGAAATCGTCGATCGCCGAATTGACCCGATCCGGCGCCTGCCAGGTCAGGAAATGGCCGCAGCCGGGTATCTTCACGAGCGTCAGGTCGGCGACATGCTCGTCGAGCCCTTCGATCAGCTTGGGGCTGAGCGCATGGTCGTCCATCGCCCAGACCACCAGCGTCGGGATGGTCAGTTTCGGAACGCGCGGGATCTTTGCATCAGGCGGAATCTCCAGCGGCGCGTCGGGCGGCGGGACGGACAGCGGTGTCGCGCGATACCAGTTGAGCATGGCGATCGCGGCCTCGCCATCGGACCAGTCGGAAAGGACGGCCGCGCGCTCGTCCGGATCGTCGGGCAATGCGCCGTTGCCGCTCCCGTCGAGCAGCACGCTCAGGCCCTTCTCGCGAATTTCCGCATCGCGCGAGGTGTCGCGATACAGGCGCATGTACTGGCCCATCGCGCGCTGATGCGCGTCGGTCCACAGCAGCTTCGAATAGAGCACCGGATGGGCGGCGTTCGCCAGGATCGCCCGGTCGACCCGCTCGCCTTGCCCCCTCATCGCCACGCCCCAGGCAAGCGCGCCACCCCAGTCGTGGCCGACGATCGAGAAGCGCTCGATTCCCAGCGCATCGGCGAGCAGGAACACGTCGCCGATCAGCTTGTCGGGCGTATAGTGTTCCGCGCCTTCCGGCTTCGACGATCCGCGATAGCCACGCTGGTCGGGCGCGATGCAGCGATAGCGATCGCGAAGATGCGCGACCTGATGCCGCCAAGTGCGATGGCTTTCGGGAAAGCCGTGCAGGAAGATGAGTACCGGCGCGTCGCGCGGTCCTTCGTCGACGCAATCGAGCTCGATCCCGTTGCCGAGGGCGACCCGCGTCTGCGCAAAACCGGTCACTCGGCTTCCATCTTGTCCATGTACCCGCGCTCGACCATCGCGGCGACCTGGTCGAACAGTGCATCGGGCGTCCGGCGCGCTTCGCCCATCGCCAGTTCGCCTCCTTCGGCGACGATGATCTCGCGCGTTCCCGCGGCCATGGCATCGACCATGGTCCGGGCAGCATCGGATGGCGCGATACCGTTGTCGATGACCTCGTCGCTGCGGCCACGCTTCTCTCCGCCCGCGGTCAGCGCGTTGCGGCTGACGTCGGTCGCGATCGAGCCGGGATAGATCACGTGGACCTGGACGCCGGTCTGCGAAAGCTCGGCGCGCAACGCGTCGCCATAGCCCGCAAGGCCGAACTTGGCGGCGGAGTAGGCGGTGCGCATCGGTACGCCGACCTTGCCGGCGATGGAGCTGATGAAGGCAAGATGGCCGCTGCCACGCTCTGTCATATGGCCGATCAGGCCTTGTGCGAAGGCGATCTGCGCGGTCAGGTCGATGTCGATGATGTCGCGATAGACCTGCATGTCGGTCTTGAGCGCACGGCTGCGCTGCGAGACGCCGGCATTGGCGATGGCGACATCGACGCCGCCTTTCCACGCGGCGGCTTTGGCGGTGGCTTCGGCCAGAGCATCGTCGTTGCGCACGTCGAACGGCAGAAGCAGCGTCTCGCCGCAATCCGTCGCGACTTCGGCCAGCCGCGCCTCGTCACGGCCAGACAGTACCAGGTGCGCGCCGCGCGATGCGAATTCGCGCGCCAGCGCGGCGCCGATGCCGGAGGATGCGCCCGTGATCCAGACGGTCTTGTTCTCGAAACTCATGGATAGCTCACCGTTTTTGGCTGCCCCTCGGGCAGCGGGATACGTTCGTCGCTGTCGCCCGGCACGGTCGGGAAGCGCTGTGCCTCCCAGTCCTCGCGCGCCTGGCGGATGCGGTCGCGGTCGGAACTGACGAAGTTCCACCACACGTGGCGCTTGGTTGCGAAGGCTTCGCCGCCGAGCAGCATGACCCGGCCACCGCGCTCGCTCGACAACGTCATGTTGCGTCCGGGCGCGAGCACGGTCAGCTCGTAGAGGCCGAGCGCTTCGCCATCGATACTTGCCTCGCCGCCGACCAGCATGACCGCACGCTCGTCGGCGCTGATCTCGATCGGCAGCGCGCCGCCACTGCCCAGCACGATCTCGGCATAGATGGTGTCGGCATGCGTGGTGGTGGGCGCGCGCTTGCCCCACAATTCGCCCATGATGACGATAGCTTTGGCGCAAGTGTCCTCGACGACCGGCAAGTCCGAAATCGCCTCGAAAGCCGGGTCGATCTCCTCGCGCCCGTCGGGCAGGGCGAGCCAGGTCTGCATTCCGTAGAGCCTGGGGCCGCTGGCCCGGTCCGCTCCGGGCGAGCGTTCGGAATGCACGATCCCGCGCCCGGCGGTCATCAGGTTTACCTGCCCCGGCCGGATCGTCGAGAAACTGCCGATGCTGTCGCGGTGGTCAATCGCGCCCTCGAACAGCCAGGTCACCGTCGCGAGATTGATATGCGGATGGGGGCGTACGTCCATGCCCGATCCGATGTCGAGTTGTGCCGGCCCGAACTGGTCGACGAAGATGAAGGGGCCGACCATGGTCCTCGCTTTGGAAGGAATCGCGCGGCGAACCTGGAACTGGCCGAGATCGTGCGTGACGGGGGTGATGGTCTGTTCGATCATGCGGCGATTTCCTCTCGGACAAGGTCGGCAAGGTTGTCCGGAAAGAGTGCTTCGTGCCAGTCGGCAAGTTCGTTCAGCGTGAACCAGCGATGCTGCGTCATCAGCCGTCTTTCCTGCTCGGTATGGAGCGCGGTGTCGATCACCGGTTTCTCGACGCGGACCAGGTAGAAGCGCTCGTCGCCCTGCACGGGCTCACCCTCAACGGTCACGTATTCGGGCGTCAGTCTGGCGATTTGCGGACCCGGCTCTGCGCCGATGCCCGTTTCCTCGAGAAGCTCGCGCCGTGCCGCATCCTCGAAGCGTTCGCCGGCCTCGCACTCCCCTCCGGCCGTGACCCAGAAGGGCGGGCGACCGGGGACATCGTACCGGAACATCAGGGTGCGCATGTCGGCGTCGACGAGGATGATCCGTGCCGATCGGCGCAGGCGAAGAGCCGCGTTAAGCTGGTGCATCGGCCTTGATCGCTACCGCGTGAACACGCTCGCCGACGATATCGCCGAGCGCGGCGATCACCGCGCGCTGTCGGGCCAGCCGGTTCATCCCGGCGAATTGTGGTGCCTCGATCACTACGGTGAAATGCGATTCGCCCGAGCCGTCGTCACCCGAATGTCCGTGGTGCATGGCACTGTCGTTGATTACTTCGAGCCGCGTCGGCGCGAAGGCCTCGCGCAGCAATTCTTCCATTTCCTGCTGGACCGGTCCGGCCATGCGTCGAATCTCCTGCTGGGGCTTTCCATAGCGCACCCCACTCCCCATTCTAGCACGAATGCGCCCGACCAAGTTCCATGGACGATACGAGAATACCGACAAGGTGTGCGAGCACCCCACCTGCCAGGAAGCGGGGGAGTTCCGCGCGCCCGGTGACCGCAGGCACGGCTTCGACGGGCCGGGCGAATGGCGGTGGTTCTGCCTCGACCACGTGCGCGAATTCAACGCCGGATATGACTGGTTCGAGGGCATGAGCGCAGAGGAAATCTATGCCGCGCAGGCGCCCGGCGCGGGCTGGCGGACCGAACAGCCCGCCTATCGCCCCACGGCCGGAGTGGACGGCATGCCGCGATGGGCCGATTTCGACGACCCGCTCGACGCGATCTCCGCCCGTGCCGCCGGCATCAAGAGCCGCGCCCGGCGCGAGGCGGAGATGGCGATGGCCGGGCGTTTCAGCCGCGAAGAGGCGCAGGCGCTCGAGGTCATGGGTCTGGGGCTCGACGTCGATCGTCAACGGCTGCGGCGGCGCTACTCCGAACTCGTCCGGCGCTATCACCCGGATCGCAACGGCGGGGATCGCAAGTACGAGGCCCGCCTCAACCGGGTGGTCGAAGCCTACCAGACGCTCAGGAAATCGCGCGTCTTCGCCTGATCAGCCGGCCTGTGCCGCAGCGATCAGCTTCTGGTCGATCTGTGTCGCTTCCCGGTAGCGCTCGCGCGCGGTGAGCCGGTCGACATAGGCACGGAAGGAGGCTCGCTCGCCGATCGTGCCGAACCGCAGTCCCCAGATGAACTGGCTGCCGAGATAGACGTCGGCCATGGTGAAACGCGCGCCGCAGGCATGGTCGTGAGAGGACAGCCACTGGTCGAGCGTGTCGAGCGTCAGGTCGAGCGAGCCGAAGCCTGCCATCCCGCGCCGTTCTTCCGGCACTTCCCAGCCCATCGCACCGGCGACGACTGCCTGCTCCAGCGGCCCGGCGGCGAAGAACAGCCAACGGAAGTAATCGGCTTTCTCGTGCCTTTCGGGCAGCAGCCCGCTCTCGGGATGCGTCTCGGCAAGATAATGGCAGATCGCCGCGCATTCGGTGACGACGTGGACGTGGTCTCCGTCGTGATGGACCAGCACGGGGACCTTCGCCATCGGATTGACGTCGAGCAGGCCCCGCGGCTTGTTCGACAGGTCGACCAGCTCGGTTTCGTAGTCCGCGCCCGCTTCCTGCAATGCCCAGCGCACGATCTGGCCGCGGCTCATCGGCTGGGTGAAGAACGTGAAATCCGCCATGCGTCAGGCTCCCAGCTCGACGATCGGCGCGAAGCCGCCAGATATCATGCGCGAGCCGTCGAACGGCATCTCGCCCATGTTCTGCATGCGCGGATCTTCCATCATCTTCTGCTGCGCCGCTTCATAAGTCGGCTTGTCCGGCCACGTGACCCAGCTGAAAACCACTTTCTCTCCGTCCTCGAGCCGGACGGCGCGGCGCATGTCGGTGGTCTTGCCGTCGGGAACGTCGTCCTCCCAGCATTCCACCTGCGAGAGCGCACCGAACTCTTCGGCCAACTCCCAGAACCGGTGCGCCAGGTCGATATAGGCCTGCTTGTTGCCTTCCGGCACTGCCGCCACGAATCCACTGACATAGGTCATTTCATTCTCCTTCCTTGCCCGGTTCGGGACGCATCAGCGGGCGTGCCCGCTACGATTGGCGAAACGCCCAGCGCAGGGTCTTGCCCGCACCAAAGGTTGCAGCGCGCGCGGCGAGGCCATCGAAACCGGGTTTCTTCAGGCCCAACATCGAGCGCGCGAACGGCGGCAGCATGTCGACCGCACTCGTGCCGAGCATCTGCTGGACGGCGGGCGGGGCGCCTTCCGGTTTCTGCGAAAGTACCAGCCGCGCGATTTCGCTCGCTTCGGGCGAGGCTCGCAGGTCGCCACGCAACTCGCGGAACAGCGCCTCCGCCTCGTTGACCGTTTCGGGGACCGGGTCCGCGCCAAGACCGCGCGCGATGACCGCGAACTGCCGATAATACTCGTCCTGCTCGGCATAGGGCATCTCGGGCCGCACGAAGCGCTTGTAAGCCGCGAGAAAGCTGGTCGCTTCGGCGACGTGGACCCAGGCCAGCGTCCTGGGATTGGTCGCGCTGTAGGCGGTGCCGTCGGGTAGTGTGCCCGTCACCTCCGAGTGGATGCGGTTGACCCGCTCTATCGCCTGCAGTGCGTCGTCGCGGTGGCCGAAGGTCGTGACGGCGATGAAACGTGCGGTGCGGCGCAGGCGGCCATGCATGTCCGCGCGGAAGTTCGAATGGTCGAGCACGCCCTGCAGCGCATGGGGGTGCAGCATCTGCAGCAGCAGGCTGCGAATGCCGCCGACCATCATGCCGACGACGTCGGCGTGGACCATCCGAATGGGCGTATCGCGTTCGAACAGCGCCTCGTCGCTCGGCGGGACGGGCTGCTGCCCGCTTTCGACGTCGTTGAAGGTCGAGCGAACCCGTGCGACGATTGCTTCGCGAAGCTGGTCGGCCGGAGAGCGTGCTGGCATGGCCGCGAAGCTAGCGTGCCGCGATCACGAACGGAAGATGCGCGCCGAAATCGTCGCGCTGGCCGCATCGAACAGCGATGGGTCGCGCGCAGCGCGCGCTGCCAGCTGCGCGCCGAGCAGCTGGACGAATACCGCCAGCCCCTCTTCGCGCGGCCCTCCGGAAACCGAGATGCTGCGGTCCTGGCGTCCGCGCTGCAGGACGTCGCCGAGCCAACGCACGACAAGCTCGCGCAATCGCGTGACCTGTCCGCGCATCTCTTCAGGCAGGTTCGCCGCGTCGGCGATCATGGCTGCAAGAAGGCTCACTGCGGTGCCGTCGCGCAAATCGTTGCGGCACCTGGCGAGATAAGCGCGCAGAGCATCGCCGCCGCTGCGGGATCGCTCCGATAACTCCGCCAGTTCGCCTGCCAGCCGATCAGCGTAACGATCGACAAGTGCCAAGCCCAGGCTGGCCTTGGCAGGAAAGTGGTGATGGATGCTCGCCTTGCGGATGCCCGCGAGCGTTGCGAGGTCGCCGTAACTCACTGCAGTGAAGCCGCGCGCGCAGCTCTCGCTTTCCGCCAGATCCAGCAGGTTTGCGTAGGTATCGCTCATCGGCGCCTCCGCCTACCTTCTAGTAGGTCGGGCTTTCTTTTGCAAGCCGTCGCGCAAACCGTTCTCGAGGTAGGGACGATGGTTAACGCGCGCTTGCGCCGGAAACTGCTGTTCGCCGCGGAGCCAAGTCCTCAAGATACGCCGGTAAGAATTTTCCCGACCTTTGGGCAGAGCCATTGTCCCGGCTGCAAACTAGCAATTGTGGGCGGCGAAGTATCCTCGCGCTTGCGGGCGGTTCCGTCCCTCGCTAGGCGTGACGACGAAATGAGCCAATTCCTCAAAGCCATGGCCGGCACCGCCCTGAGCGAAGTGCTGATCGAAGAACCCGACACCACTGTCGATGTGCGCGAAACCTTCGGCATCGATGTCGACTGGAAGGTGCCCGCCTTCTCGCAACGGGACGACCGCGTGCCCGAAGTCGACGAAGGCTATGTCTTCGATCCCGAGACGACGATGGCGATCGTCGCCGGTTTCGCGCAGGATCGCCGGGTGATGATCCAGGGTTATCACGGGACCGGCAAGTCGACGCATATCGAGCAGGTCGCCGCGCGGCTCAAGTGGCCGACCGTGCGCATCAACCTCGATGCCCACATCAGCCGGATGGACTTGATCGGACGCGACACAATCATCCTGCGCGACGGTCTGCAGGTGACCGAGTTTCGCGAAGGCCTGCTGCCGTGGTCGCTGCAGCATCCTGTGGCCCTGATTTTCGACGAGTACGATGCCGGCCGCCCCGACGTGATGTTCGTCATCCAGCGCGTTCTCGAACAGCGCGGCAAGCTGACCCTGCTCGACCAGAACAAGGTGATCACGCCCGATCCCCACTTCCGCCTGTTCGCGACCTCGAACACGGTCGGGCTCGGCGATACGACCGGCCTTTATCACGGTACGCAGCAGATCAACCAGGCGCAGATGGACCGTTGGAACATCGTCGTCTCGCTCAACTACCTGCCCGCCAAGGTCGAGCAGGACATCGTGAAGATGCACAATCCGGAAGTCGACGAGCAATTGATCGCGAACATGATCAAGGTCGCCGACCTGACGCGCCAGGGTTTCATGAACGGCGATATCTCGACTGTCATGAGCCCGCGCACCGTCATTACCTGGGCGCAAAACAACGCGATCTTCAACAATCCGGGCTTCTCGTTCCGGCTCTCGTTCCTCAACAAGTGCGACGAGGAAGAACGGATGCTGGTGGCGGAATACTATCAGCGCGTGTTCGGCGAGGAACTGCCCGAGAGCGTGCTCGGCCGCAGTTAATCTCGCGCAGGCTATTGTCGGACCTGTATTGTTACGATAATACAGTGATGAACGATGGGCCTTTTCGATCGATCAGGAAAGCACCGCGATAGCGGACTGGAAGGCGACTGGCAGTCGCACTCGGGCTATTTTGCGTTGCACGACGCGCACGGCGACGGGCCGGACTACGACGATCCCGACTACGAGCGGCGCGATTACGACCGGCCCGATTTCGACAGCTGGGACCGCAAGCTCGACGAGGTCGATCGCCGTTACGCCCCGCCTCGGCCCCGCACGCGCTGGTGGCAGCCTTCCCATTATCGCGGCCGCGGCAAGCTGTGGTGGATCGCACGCGTCGTTGCGGCGATCCTGCTGCTCCTGATCCTGACGGTCGGGTGGCTGGCGATAACGGCGCCGCTGTCCAAATCGCTCGAGCCGATCGCGCCGCCGCAGATCACGCTGCTTGCAGCCGACGGTACGCCGATTGCCCGCAACGGCGCGGTCACGGCAGAGCCGGTCGATGTCGATACGCTGCCGCCGCATGTCGTCGAGGCCTTCCTCGCGATCGAGGACCGGCGGTTCTATTCTCACTGGGGTGTCGATCCGGTCGGCATCGCCCGCGCGCTGACCGGCACGGGTGGCGGCAGCACCATCACCCAGCAGCTTGCCAAGTTCACCTTCCTCACTCCGGAACGGACGCTGACCCGCAAGGCGCGCGAAATGCTCATCGCCTTCTGGCTGGAAAGCTGGCTTACCAAGGACGAAATTCTCGAGCGGTATCTGTCGAACGCGTATTTCGGCGACAACGTCTACGGGCTGCGCGCGGCGAGCCTGCACTATTTCTATCGCAAGCCTGAGAACCTCACCATGCCGCAGGCCGCGATGCTCGCCGGGCTTGTCCAGGCGCCTTCGCGGCTCAATCCGGCCAAGCATTACGAACGCGCCGAAGCCCGCATGCAGATGGTCCTCAACGCGATGGTGGCGGCCGGTTCCCTGACCGAAGCGGAGCGTGCAGCGGTACGCAGCCCGCGGCTCGACATCCGGCCGGCGGGCGATCTGCCGACCGGCACATACTTTGCCGACTGGGCGCTCGGCGACGCGCGCAAGCTGGTCGGCACCGGCTATTCCCAACACACGCTGGCGACCACGCTCGATTCGCGTCTGCAGAGAATTGCCAGCCAGGTGGTCGCGCGGGCCCCGCTGGGGAAGGCGCAGGTCGCGCTCGTCGCGATGCGGCCCAACGGCGAAGTGGTCGCCATGGTCGGGGGCAGGGATTACGGCAGTTCGCCCTTCAACCGGGTGACGCAGGCCAAGCGCCAGACCGGCTCGACCTTCAAGCTCTTCGTCTACCTCGCGGCGCTGCGCGACGGGTGGCGGCCCGACGACACGATCGCGAATACGCCGATCGAGACGGGCAGCTATCGCCCGAAGAACTCCGATGGACGGTATTCGCCGACCCTGTCGCTCGAGGATGCCTTCGCCCGGTCGAGCAACGTGGCGGCGGTGCGGTTGCTGCAGGACGTGGGAGACGACAAGGTCATCCGCACGGCCCGCGATCTGGGCGTGACGTCCAAGCTCCCGGCAGACGATGCGACCTTGGCGCTCGGGACATCGACGATGTCGCTGCTCGAACTGACCGCCGCCTATGCCGGGGTCGCGGCCAACGGCTTCCCGGTCGAGCCGCGCGCCTTTCCTGCCGAAGAGGAGGGGTGGTTCGAATGGCTGACGAATGGCCGATCGAGCCTGTCGGGCCGGACCCACGCCGACATGGAACGCTTGCTGCGCCGCGCGATCAACGCCGGGACGGGCAGGGCGGCGATGCTGCCGGTGCCGAACTACGGCAAGACCGGCACGACCCAGGACAATCGCGATGCCCTGTTCGTCGGCTATGCCGGCGGCCTGGTGGTCGGCGTATGGATCGGCAACGACGACAACTCGCCGCTCGCAGGGGTATCGGGCGGCGGGCTGCCCGCACGGATATGGCGAGACTTCATGGTTCGTGCCCTCGGTACCGGATCGATTCCGCAGCCCGCGCCACGACCGGTCGAGACGAGCGATCCGGGCGGGCCCGTCCAGCCGCTCGACGTGCCCGATATCGGCGACATTCCGATCGGCGACGGCAATTCGCGGCTCCGCGTGCGCGAAGGCGAGGTGACGCTGAGCACCGATGTCGAGGGCGTGCCGCTCGACATCACGCTGAACCAGGATGGCGTTGCCCTGCGCGAACGCGAACGCGCGGCGCAGGACGAGCAGTAGTTCCTTAGTCCGCTTCGACGACCATCACGTTCATGACTGCGGTGGCGATCGGCTTTTCCCGATCGTCCTGCCAGGCTTCGACCACGATGTTGGCGTTGCGGCGACCCAGGCGCTTGATCCGTCCTGCAGCCAGCGTGCGCTTGCGCAGACCGGCCCGCAGGAATTGCACGGTGACGTTGATAGGCTTGAGCCGGGCGTTGCGGCCTTGCCTGCTCAGTTCCGTGCGCAGCGCCGCATAGCCAGCGGTTTCGAGAATCCCGCTGGTGGCGCCGCCATGCAAGGCGCCCGGGCGCCCTTCCAGGTCCTCCGAGAAATCGATCGCGACGACCGGCATCCCGGCCTCGTCGTGGTCTTCGATCCGCATGCCGAGCGAGTGGGCGTAGGCGGAAAGCAGTTTGAGGTCGGCGCTGCTAGCCATTGGCGCGCCCCGGATTGATGGTCATGAAAACCCCCACCATCGTTGCGACCGTGTCCTCCGGGTCGCCGTCATGCGCAAAGCCCCGCACGAAGGCGGCGGAGCGCGTCAGCCGGTAGCATTCCGTGCGGCCGTACACCGCTGCATGGTCGCGCGCGGGCCGCTGGTAATCGACCCGCAGATCCAGCGTCGCGACCGGCTTGAAGACCCGGTTGGTCGTCCAGATGCACATGCCGCCAGCCATGTCGAGCAGGCTGACGATGGGGCCCGAAGCGAGCACGGGAAAGTCGGGGTCGCCGACCAGGTCTTCGCGCCAGGGCAGCTTCAGCTCGACCCAGTTCGCGCCCTTTTCATGGAACTCCAGGTCCAGCCAGCCGGGATGAGCACGTTCGAAAATCATCGATCCCATGCGTTCCGGATCAAAATGTGCGGGAATATCATTCATTTAGGTTAACCATCTAAGTCATTATTATTAATGGATTTTAACTTCTTTTAATCGGGTCGGGCAGGCCATTCTCCACCACCGGGGCGGCGCATGAAGCGACGTCCGGAACGGAGACCCATACAATGAAACTTCCCGAAATCGAGCTTGATGAAATTCCGGGCCTGCCGACCAAGACCGGCCTATACGGCAGCCAGATGAGCGGCGGCCGTAGCGACGACCGTGTCATCGCCGTCATGGTCTACATCTACAACAGCACGGGCGGCTGACCCGATTGTAACCGGAAAGGGAGCGCGGACCCATGCGCATGTCGGATCAGCTCGTCGCCTTGCGTGACGACCCCGCCAGGCAGGAAGCTGTGAAATCCGCAGCAATGTCCATGCGAAATGCATGGGCCGCGCGCCCCCGGGTGCAAGTGCTAACCGCCGCGCTGGCAAAATATGCCCGCGGCGCAGCGATCGAGGCCTGCGAAGATCTGGCCGAACTGGTATCGGTCCAGGACATCGCGCGGTCTTTCGTCGAGGAGTGGATCGCGCAGGTCGTCGCCCTGCTCGAGGAACATCCGCTCGCGAGGCACGAATTCGAATCGCGCTCGGGCGGCGGCGTTTCCTCGGTCACCCTTGCCAGCTCCGGGCGGTCACGGCTCGACCTCATCGTCAGCTGCGCGAAGGACGAGGATTGCGACCAGCAGTCGCTTGCGTTGCAGTTCGCTTCGGTCGAGCGCCACGAGATCTGCCTGTCGGGATCGGCTGAAATTCTGGTGGGGAGGTTGGAGCGCGATCGTCTGGAGATCGAACGGCGCAGCTTTGCCGCCGAAGACCGCCTGGAATTCGCTGCCGATACGATGGCGAAGAGCGTGCTGTCGTGCAGTCCGGGCTTCGCCGTGCTCAGGCTCTCGCGAAACTGCACCGACCCGTCGCCCACGCGCGACATCCGCGTGTCGGATGGTGCGCTGCTGCACCAGTCGAGCGGCGACATGAGCGACAGCCGGAGCGAGATCGCTATGGCGTTGCTGGCACGAATGAGGAGACGCGATGCGGTGCCGGCCATGATGGCGCTCGCGGAAAGAGGTAGCGATCATCTTCGCTGGGAGGCCGTACGCAATTGCCTCGCCCTCGACGTGCGCCAGGGCTTCCAGGTGCTCGCCGGGATTGCGGCCTCGGCCGACGATCCGCTGTGCGCCCCTGCCTGGGCGTTGCGCGCCCAGCTGATCGAACACCACCCGCAATTGCTGGAGCTGGAGACGCAGACATGCCCCGCCTGATCGACTGCCAGGACCCCGGCACCGCCACGCTCGAAGAAGCGCTCGACGCACTCGACGCCGGCGGTTTCGCAAGCCGCGACGAAGAGAGCCTGGCAGGGGCCAGCCTCGCGCTCCGCCGCCTTTCCAACAATCGCGAATTTTTCGGCGACATGCTGGTCGACCGGCTCTCGGCGACCAGACCCTCCGAAGCCGAAACCGCAAACGGTTACGGGCCGCAGTCGATCATCCTGTCGCAAGCCAGGAACGGTTATTTCCTGCGCGCCAACATCTGGCCTTCGCCGCGCGATTCCGTGTTCGCTTCGAGCGGAGCGGAAACCTTCGTCTACGGGGTGCCCCACGATCACAATTTCAGCTTCCTGACCGTCGGCTATTTCGGGCCGGGCTATCGCAGCGCCTATTACGAATACGAGTATGCCGACACGATCGGCTGCGAGGGCGAGAAGCCCGGCCTGCGCTTCATCGAGGAGAGCGCGCTGGAGGAGGGCAAGATGCAGCTCTACCGCGCGCACATCGACATTCACGACCAGATCCCGCCGGAAAGCATGTCGGTCTCGCTCAACGTGATCGAAGTCGACGAGGCGTCGTGCTGGCTCGATCAGTACGGTTTCGATCTGGAAAGCGGTGCGATCACCGGCACAATCAATCCCAACGCAACCGAAACTTTCCTCCAGGTCGCCGTGGGGCTGGGCGGGGCGGAAGCGATCGACCTGGCCGATCGGTTCGGGCGGACGCATCCCAGCGAGCGGATCCGGCTGGCGAGTTTCGCGGCGCGGGCGCACCTGTGCGGCGACGTGGCCACGAGGGAGGCGGTCTGGGCCGAGGCGGAGCGCAATTCCGGCAGCCTGCTGGTCGCCCGGGTGGCGGATCGCCAGCGCCGCGCTCTCGAAATCGCCTAGAAAGCGTTGCCGGACAAGGCGTCGATCGCGCCCTGCAGGATGATGGCCGCCGCGTGGCTGTCGATCTTCTCGGCGCGCTTCGCCCGGCTCATGTCCTGCCCGATCATCGCCGCCTCGGCGCTGCTCGTGGACCAGCGCTCGTCCCACAGGAGGACCGGCAGATCGAAGGCCTCGACCAGATTGCGGGCATAGGCCCGGGCGCTCTGGACACGCGGCCCTTCGCTTCCGTCCATGTTGCGCGGCAGCCCGAGCACGATGGCCTTGCTGCCGCGTTCCGCGATCACGGCGCGCAGCAGTTCGGAATCCTTGCCGAACTTGCTCCGCTTGATGGTCTTGCCCGCGGTTGCGAACCGCCAGCCGGCATCGCAGGTCGCAACGCCGATCGTCTTGGTTCCGAGGTCGAGCGCGAGGAGGGCGCCGCCGTCGGGCAGCAGCGCGCGCAGTTCGGCAGCGCTTTCGATTACGACGGCTTCGCGGCCCACGCGGTCACTCTCGCCAGCACGTCGTTCCTGAGCGCGCTCCAGAACAGGGGAATGTCGTAGACGTGGTAATTGTTGCCCGGCAGCACGGCATTGCCCATCTCCGGCGGGTCGCCGATCAGCAGCAGGCCGCGTTCGTTGCAGCGCGCGCCGACATAACCGGGTACGATTTCGCCGTTCCTCAAATCCCCGTCGGGCACCAGCGTCCCCGGGTTCGCGTCTGCCGCGACTTCGCCGCCGATGCTCCCGCTGAGCGGATTGGTGCACAGGATATTGCTCTGGCCGCGCTTCTGACCGTCATAGCCGGTCGAGGCGGCATAGGTATCGAGCACGTCCGAGGGATCGGCCGGCTCGGCGAAGCTGGACCAGCTCATGATGCAACCGGCCTGGTTCGCAGTCGCACAAGCAGGTAGGCCAAGCGCGGGCAGGTCGTGTTCGAGCGAGATCGGCCAGCCGACCACGTAGGCTGCGGCGACCTTGCGGGCGATCGGCTTGCCCGCGACCTCGTCCTTGAGCAACCGCATGACATGCAGCGCGCCCTGGCTGTGGCCGGCGATCACGATGGGCGTGTTCTCGTCGATGCTGGACACGAAGAAGGCAAAGGCCTGCGAGACATCGCCATAGGCCGCGTCGAGCGCCTGGCCCGCACGCGCGTCGTCGGTCAGGAACGCGCCCATGGTCGCCTGGCGATACTTTGGAGCCCAGATCTCGCTTGCCTGGTTGAACGGGCTGGCGAGGCCGCGCAGGAACAACCGCGCGGTGGTTTCCGCATCGGCGTCGTTCCACGGCGCATTCCAGGTCGCCCGGTTGTAGTAGCTCGTCGGATGCACGAAGAAGACCGCGAACTGCGGCGGTGCGGGTTCGGCCGGATCGGGCAGCAGCCGGTCGGCTCCACCGCGATCGTTACGCAGAGGCGGTTGCCAGCGCGCTGGATCCTCCGTCCCGATACCGGGCCGCGAATACCACATGTCCGGATCCTGGTAGGCGTTCGCCGCGAGCGGATCCTGCTCGACGAAGTCCGCCGACGGGACCATCGCTAGCCGGGTGAGGTCCCTCGACCAGATACTGAAGACGATTGCCGCGCCGATGACCAGCACGGTCGCAAAGGCGATCAGGTAGAGGAACTTGCGGACCATCAGGCAGGGTCCGCAGCCATCTCGTCGTCGGAATGTTCGCGATCGCCTTCCTCGAGCCGTTTCGCACGTTGCTCGAGCGCAACCTTGATCATCGCCAGCATCGGATCGGCAAGCGCCAGGCCGAGAATGCCGAACAGCACTCCGAAAACGAGCTGCGCACCGAGCACCAGGGCGGGGGCAAGATCGACGGTCTTCTTGGCGACCAGCGGAATGAGCACGTAGCCATCGACGGTCTGAACGAGGAAATAGACGAACACGGTGTAGAGGCCCATGTCGACCCCGCCGGAGAACCCGACGAGCACCATCAGAACGCCCGAGATGATCGCGCCGATGTTGGGGATGAAGGCGAGCAGTCCGGTCAGCAAGCCGAGAAGCGCAGCCATCGGGACCGCCCCGATCCCGATCAGCATTCCGCCGTAGGCAAGCAGCGCCCAGGTGAAGATCCCTTCGACGATCATGCCGAGGATGCGCCCCGCCATCAGCCGCCGCATGGTGTAGGCCATCTGGTTGACCGTTTCGTAGAACCCGTCGCGCCGGCGCTCGGGCACCATCCAGGCGACCCCGCGCTCGTAGAGATTGGGATCGATCGCCAAATAGATGCCGATGATTCCGATGAGCAGCAGCGTCGTCAGGCCGCCGAAGATGCCGCCGATGGCCTTGGTCACCGTGCCGACGCCGGTGACCGCGCTGCCGACGATGTTCTTCACATCATCGGTGCCGATGGCGAAACCCTGGCTCTGGAGAAATGCGAACAGGCGCCCGATCTGATCGTTGATGATCGCCGGGAATTCGGCAGCCTGCTGCGAAATCTGCGAGCCGGCGAAGTATCCGAGCCAGATCAGGAAGGCCACGGCCAGCAGGAGGACGATGCCGATCCGCCAATTGCGGCCGATCGGGAGGTATTTGGCGATCAGGCGCGATCCCCCGTCGATGATCGCGGCGAAGACGAGCGCACCGAAGATTACCAGCAGTGTCTGGGACAGGTGGACCGTCAGGACTATGAGCCCGATCACCAGCCCCCACACCAGCGCCTTTGAAGCCTCGTAGCGGAGCTTGGGGCTTTCTATGCGGGTCGGGCTGGTCCCGACCTTCGCGCCGACTTCATTCTGATCGTTGCTCATCGCGCGTCCCCTTCTTCACGACCGCCGGCCGGAGTGTGGTCCAAGCGCGGTCGGGGCGCAAGGACGTGAACCATGTCAGGGGATTGAGGCCGGTCGTCCCGTCGAGCGAGAAGGTGATGAACTCTGCCCTTCCGCCGACATTGGCCATCGGGATCGAACCGCCGAGCCCCTGTTCCCAGGCTTCTGCCCGGCTGTCGGCCGAGTGATCGCGGTTGTCGCCCATCACGAAGACGCTGTCGTCGGGAACGGTGATCTCGGGATAGTTGTCAAGCCCCTGCTGCATGTGGTCGATAACCAGATAGGTCGCGCCGTTGGGCAGCGTTTCGCGCAATGTGGGCAATTCGCAGACGCGTTCGCCCGAAGGCTTGGTAACCATCAGCGACGGGTCGCCGAATGCGGCGCAGGAGGTATTGGCATCGACCGGGATCTCGACCGCCGGCTCGACTTCCTGAGGCACGGGAACGCCATTCAGGATGATCTGCCCGTTCTTCACCGCGATCCGGTCACCGGGAAGAGCGACGACCCGCTTGATGTAATCCTCGTCCTTGTTGGGCGGAACGGGGATGACGATGTCGCCGTATTCGGGCGTTGCGGGCCAGATGCGCCAGTCGCTGCGGGGCAGGATGTGGAAACTCGCCGATACCCAGCTCCAGCCATAGGGATACTTGCTCACCACCAGCCGGTCGCCGACGAGCAGGTTGGGCATCATCGATTGGCTCGGGATGTAGAAGGGCTTGGCGATGAAGCTGTGGAAGGCAAGCACCGCGAGCAGCATGAGCGCCAGCCCGCGGATCTCCGCGAGCCAGTTGATCTTTTCGTCGCCATCGCTGTCGGTTTGCTTGGTCACCAGGGTCTGGCCGGTCATCGGGATCCTTTGGGCAATGCTTCGATGATAACGAAGGCCTGTGCCCATGGGTGGTCGTCGGTTAGGGTGAGATGAATGGCGGCCTCATGGCCTTCCGGCACCATTTCCGCAAGCCGGTCCGCAGCACCTCCGGTCAGGTACAGCGTCGGCGCGCCGGACGGCTTGTTCACCACGCCGATATCCTTGTGGAACACGCCGCGCGAAAAACCGGTGCCGATCGCCTTGGCGAAGGCTTCCTTCGCCGCCCAGCGCTTGGCGAAGGTGCCGACGCGGGTGAAGGGCCGCTTGTCCGCCTTGGCCCGCTCGATGTCGGTGAAGCAGCGCTTCTCGAATTTCTCGCCCCACCGCTCGAGCGAGTTGGCGATCCGGTCCATGTTGGTCAGGTCGTTGCCCATTCCGATGATCATCGCGCCAGCCTCACCGCGCCTCGTCCATCAGGTCGCGCATCCGGCGCACCGCGGCCTCAAGCCCGACGAATACAGCCTCGCCGACGAGATAATGGCCGATGTTCAGTTCGGCGAGCTGCGGAATCGCGGCGATCGGCTGGACATTCTCGTAAGTGAGGC
Source organism: Qipengyuania oceanensis (assembly GCF_009827535.1). Lineage (NCBI taxonomy): Bacteria > Pseudomonadati > Pseudomonadota > Alphaproteobacteria > Sphingomonadales > Erythrobacteraceae > Qipengyuania > Qipengyuania oceanensis. The sequence continues at coordinate 116,520 of NZ_WTYN01000002.1, forward strand.
CGTGGCCGGCGTGTGGTTCGATGCCGTTCTTGGCCGCAAGCGCAGCCATGTCGGCGATGCGCTTGAGTTCGGTTGCGAGCTTTTCGCTGTCGCCGTCGAGATGGGCGTGGGAATATTCGCCGGTGTGGAATTCGACCACCGGCACACCCAGCCGAAGCGCGGCGTCGAGCTGGCGCTCGCTCGCCTCGATGAAGAGCGACACCCGGATCCCGTTGTCGCGCAGCTTCCAGACGATGGGCGCGAGCGTGTTGTGGAGCCCGGCCGCGTCGAGCCCGCCTTCGGTCGTGCGTTCCTCGCGCTTTTCCGGCACAATGCAGGCGGCATGCGGTTGGTGCCGCAGCGCGATGGCAAGCATCTCCTCGGTCGCCGCCATCTCGAGGTTGAGCGGCAGGTCTGTCGCATCCTGGATCCGCTTCAGGTCATCGTCGCGGATGTGCCGCCGGTCCTCGCGCAGGTGAGCCGTGATCCCGTCACCGCCGACTGCCGCGACGATTTGTGCCGCGCGCACCGGATCAGGGTGATCGCCGCCGCGTGCATTGCGGATGGTCGCGACATGGTCGATGTTGACCCCGAGGCGCAGCTTGCCGCTCAAGCTGCGCGGCTCCCCGGCTTGGTGATCGGCACGGCGGCGAGTTGTTCCGGCAGTTCGTCCTCGGCATAGGTCGGGAAGGTAATCTCGATCAGCGGGAAGAACGGTACTTCGAAACCGTGGTCTCCACCGGAGCGGTCGACCACGCTGGCCATCGCGATCACCTCGCCACCGGCATCGGCAACCGCCTGCATCGCCTCGCGACTCGACAGTCCAGTCGTGACGACGTCCTCGACCAGCAGCACCTTCGCACCCTCGTCGATAGCGAAGCCGCGGCGCAACTCGAAAGAACCGGTCGGGCGTTCGAGGAAGATCGCGTCCTTTTCCAGCGTTCTGCCCATCTCGTGACCGATGATGATGCCACCCATCGCCGGCGATACGACCACGTCGATCTCCCCCCGAAGGTCGCGCGGGATCTTCTGGCAGATCGCGCGGGCGATGCGCCCGGCACGCTCGGCATTCATCAGTACGCGCGCGCACTGCAGATAATGAGCGCTGTGGCGACCGGAGGAGAGCTTGAAATGGCCTTCGAGCAGCGCGCCGCTGGCCCGAAACTCGGAGAGAACGTCTTCGTCGGTCATGATTGTGGGCTGGATACCTTTTTCGACTGTTGCGTAGCGGCGAATGTCGCTTGCACATTTTTATCCCTAGAAGCGCTTGAGGCATGGGGCAAGCGCGCCTATAGGGCAGCCCAAACCGGCCCCTTGCGGGGATTTCCGGCCCCTTGTGCGCCAACCGAAAAACGGACGACGTGGGGCCACGACACCAGGAAGCGGAAAGCGTCGATCTGATGAATTTCGGTCTTACTCACAGCATCAAGCGCCAGGGGCTGGCGGTGCTGGTTATTGCACTCATGCTCGCCGTGACGGCAGCCTTCATGCCGCGCTTCGCGTTCGCGCAGGATGCCGCCACCACCGATGCGGCGACGACCGAAGCGACCACCAGCGAGGCGACGCTCGATCCGGCGGAAGCTGCCGACGGTTCGACCGAGGAAGCCGCGCCGGGGGCAGGCGCCTATACCCCGATGAAGCCGACCCCGGGCAAGGGGATGCCGGTGGCCGGGGGCATCGGTTTCCAGGACCAGTATTCCGAAGACGGCGAATTCGCCCTGTGGATGCATGATTCGATCCTGCTGCCGCTCATCACCGCGATTAGCCTGTTCGTTCTCGGCCTGCTGCTGTGGGTCGTCATGAAGTTCCGTCGCGGAGCCAATCCGACCCCGTCCAAGACCACCCACAACACGCTGATCGAAGTTGTCTGGACGCTCGTGCCGGTGCTGATCCTGGTCGCGATCGCGATCCCCTCGATCACGCTGCTCGCCCGCCAGTACGAAGTCCCGCCGAAGGATGCGGTGACGATCAAGGTGACGGGTTACCAGTGGTATTGGGGCTACACCTATCCCGACAACGGAGGGTTCGAGGTCATCTCGAACATGCTGACCGAGGAAGAAGCCGCTGCCCGGGGCGAGCCCCACCAGCTCGCGGTCGACAATCGCATGGTCGTGCCCGCTGGCGTTCCGCTGCGGATCCAGACCACCGGCGCCGACGTGATCCATTCCTTCGCCGTGCCCTCGCTTTGGTTCAAGATCGATGCCGTTCCCGGCCGCGTGAACGAGCGTCTGCTCGTGATCGACGAACCTGGCGTGTATTACGGCCAGTGTTCCGAGCTGTGCGGCGCACGCCACGCCTACATGCCGATCACCGTCGAAGCGCTTCCGATGGCCCAGTACCGTGCATGGGTCCTTGCCCAGGGCGGCAGCTTCGGCGACGAGGCGGACAGTGACGAGGAAGTCGACGCAGCGCCGCTGCAGCAGCCGGAAAGCGCCATCGAAGGCGCGCCGGGAGCCGGCGCTCCGCCGGTCGGAACCGCCGCCACGACCGCCTGAACCGACAAGATCTAACGCAAGCAGAGAAACCAGCCATGGCCACCACCGCCGATACCTTCCAGGCTCACAGCGATGACCACGCGCATGACAGCCACGCCGATCACAAGCCCGGCTTCTTCGCGCGCTGGTTCATGTCCACCAACCACAAGGACATCGGCACGCTGTACCTGATCTTCGCAATCATCGCGGGTATCGTGGGCGGCGCGATCTCGGGCGTCATGCGGGCCGAACTCGCCGAACCCGGCATCCAGATCCTCGACTCAGTCATTCCCTTCGTCGGCGTCGGCCCCGGCAACTTCGACGAAGCGCTGCACCACTGGAACGTGCTGATCACCGCGCACGGCCTGATCATGGTCTTCTTCATGGTCATGCCTGCGATGATCGGGGGCTTCGGCAACTGGTTCGTTCCGCTGATGATCGGCGCGCCGGACATGGCCTTCCCGCGCATGAACAACATCAGCTTCTGGCTGACGGTTGCCGGTTTCTTCTCGCTGCTGTTCTCGCTGTTCGTTCCGGGCGGCACGGGCATGGGCGCAGGCACCGGCTGGACGGTCTATGCACCGCTGTCGACCAGCGGTTCGGCCGGCCCGGCGGTCGACTTCGCGATCTTCTCGCTGCACCTTGCAGGTGCGGGCTCGATTCTGGGCGCGACCAACTTCATCACCACCATCTTCAACATGCGCGCACCGGGCATGACGCTCCACAAGATGCCGCTGTTCGTGTGGTCGGTGCTCGTCACCGCGTTCCTGCTGCTGCTGGCGCTGCCGGTGCTCGCGGCCGCGATCACCATGCTGCTGACCGACCGCAACTTCGGCACGACCTTCTTCGATGCAGCAGGCGGCGGCGACCCGGTCCTCTACCAGCACCTGTTCTGGTTCTTCGGCCACCCCGAAGTCTACATCATGATCCTGCCGGGCTTCGGCATGATCAGCCAGATCGTGGCGACCTTCAGCCGCAAGCCTGTGTTCGGCTATCTCGGCATGGCCTACGCCATGGTCGCGATCGGTGTCGTCGGCTTCATCGTGTGGGCGCACCACATGTACACCGTCGGCCTCGACGTGAACACGAAGATGTACTTCACCGCGGCGACCATGGTCATCGCGGTCCCCACCGGCGTGAAGATCTTCAGCTGGGTGGCCACGATGTGGGGCGGCTCGATCGAGTTCAAGTCGCCGATGGTCTGGGCCATGGGCTTCATCTTCCTCTTCACCGTGGGCGGCGTGACCGGCGTCGTGCTTGCCAATGGCGGCGTCGACGATGCACTGCACGACACCTATTACGTCGTGGCGCACTTCCACTACGTGCTGTCGATGGGCGCGGTGTTCTCGCTCTTCGCGGGCTTCTACTACTGGTTCCCGAAGATGAGCGGCCGTATGCATTCCGAACTGCTCGCGCACCTGCACTTCTGGGGATTCTTCGTCGGCGTGAACGTGATCTTCTTCCCGCAGCACTTCCTGGGCATGCAGGGGATGCCGCGTCGTTATCCCGACTATGCGGAAGCCTACGCCTACTGGAACGAGATCAGCACGCTTGGCTACATGATCATGGCCGCCTCGATGCTGCTGTTCTTCGCTAACCTCGTCTATGCCTTCACCGTCGGCAAGAAGGCGGCAGCGAACTACTGGGGCGAAGGCGCGACGACGCTGGAATGGACGCTTCCGAGCCCGCCGCCTTATCACCAGTTCGAGACGCTTCCGGTGATCGAGGAGCATCACGACTATCACAACCACCTGCCGGGCAGCACCGCTGCGGCTCACTGACCGGCCGGATCCAAGACAATGCCAGCGGCCGGTCCCGAACAGGGGCTGGCCGTTTGCTTTTGAGAGGCACCCCATGAGCGAGTTCCGCCAGATCGACGCAGGCGAAGTGACCTTGCGCGCCGCGATCGAAGGGCCGGAGCCCGGCACCGCGCCGCTCGCCCTTCTCGTCCACGGCTTTCCGGAAAGCTGGTATAGTTGGCGCCACCAGCTCGCGCCCATCGCCGCTGCCGGATACACCGCCTGCGCGATCGACGTGCGCGGCTACGGCGGCTCGGACAAGCCGCACCCCGTCGAAGCCTACGCCATGGAGCGGCTGATCGGCGACGTGGTCGGCGTGAAGCAGGCGCTCTCTCCCGATCGCCCGGCGGTGCTGATCGGCCATGACTGGGGCGCGCCGATCGTGTGGAATTCGGCCTTCACCCATCCGGACCATTTCAGCGCGGTCGCCGGCCTTTCGGTGCCCTTTACCGGCGTGCCGATGCGTCCGTTCACCGAGGTTTTCCGCGAGCATTTTACCTCGCAGGGTCGATGGTTCTACCAGGAATATTTCCAGGAGCCGGGCGTGGCGGAAGCAGAGTTGGAATCCGATCCACGCGATTCCGTCGCGCGCTTCATGTACGCGATCAGCGGCGACGTCCCTCACAGCGATTTCTGGGCAAAGCCCGTCGGCGCGAACCTTCTCGACGGGATGCCCGATCCGGCACCGCTCGACTGGCTGACCGAGCAGGACCGCGACTATTATGGCGAACAGTTCGCCGCTTCGGGGTTTCGCGGGCCGCTGAACCGCTATCGCAATCACGAGCGCGACTTCGAGTATTTCCAGCAGTTCAAGGGCCGCACGCTCGACCAGCCGGCATTGTTCATCGGCGGGACCAGCGATCCGGCGTCGACCGGCTTCGGCGCGATCGAGGATCCGGTTGCCCTGATGCGCATGTTCGCGCCGAACGTCGAAGGGCACATGCTCGAAGGGTGCGGTCACTGGACCCAGCAGGAGCGACCGGACGAGGTCAATGCCTTGCTGATCGACTGGCTAAACCGGCTGTGAGCGCCTATAGCGTTCACGACGATTCCATGGATCAGGCAGCCACCATCAAGCTCCCCGCGGACTGGCGCGATTTTTACGCGCTCACCAAGCCGCGCGTGATGAGCCTCGTGATTTTCACGGGCCTGTGCGGGCTGCTCGCCGCGCCCGGCGATATCCACCCCGTGATCGGGTTCACCGCCATCCTGTGCATTGCGCTGGGCGCGGGCGGGGCGGCGGCGCTCAACCAGTGGTGGGAAGCCGATCTCGATGCGGGCATGAAGCGGACCCAGGGCCGCCCGCTGCCGGCCGGGCGGTTGCAGAAAACCGATGCCCGCGATTTCGGCGTGCTGCTGTCCGCCGTATCGGTCGCGACGATGGGGCTCGCGGTCAACTGGCTGTCCGCCGCCATCCTTGCATTTTCGATCGTCTATTACGCGGTAGTCTACACCATCTGGCTCAAGCCCCGTACGCCGCAGAACATCGTCATCGGCGGCGGCGCAGGCGCTTTCCCGCCGCTGATCGGCTGGGTCGCCGTCACCGGTACGATCACGCCGATGCCGGTGCTGCTGTTCGCGATCATCTTCATGTGGACCCCACCACATTTCTGGGCGCTCGCGCTGTTTGTGCAGTCGGACTACGCCAAGGTCGGCATCCCCATGATGCCCGTGGTGAAGGGCGAGGTGTCGACCCGCCGCCAGATCCTCGTTTATTCCGTGCTGCTCGCTCCGGTCGCGATCGCCCCGTGGCTGATCGGCGGGACGGGCGCCGTCTACGGTATCGGCGCGCTCGCCCTGTCGCTTGCCTTCATCGCGCTGTCGATCCCGGTGGCGACCCGCCGCGCCGTCGAAGGCGACAAGATGAAGCCCGAGAAGCGGTTGTTCGCCTTCTCGATCCTCTATCTTTTCGCCCTCTTCGCCATCCTCGTTGTGGACCGGCTGCTCGCCGGCCAGGGAATGCTTGCATGACACCCGAAGAAGAAACCGAATACCGCCGCCGCCAGAGGAGCCGCAACCTCGTGGTGGGCGGCGTGCTGCTCTTCTTTGTCGCGTTGTTCTACGCGATCACGATCGTCAGGATGGGTGACTGAACATGACGACTGCCACTCTCGACAGGCGCAACTCGCGGGTCGCGACTCTGGCTTTTCTCGGTGCGCTGGCCATGCTCGGCCTCGGCTACGCCGCCGTGCCGCTCTACCAGTTGTTCTGCCAGGTCACCGGCTTCGGCGGGACGACCCAGAAGGCGAGCGAGAGCGAGGCGAACCTTGCCGCGCAGTTCGCTCGCAGTGCCGGTACGCGCGAGATCTCGATCCGCTTCGATGCTTCGACCGCGCGCGACCTCAACTGGTCGTTCGCGCCCGCGCAGGTTACCGAAACCGTCCAGATCGGCGTGCGCGACATGGCGTTCTACACCGCGCGCAACAACGACAGCGTACCGATCACGGGCAGCGCAACGTTCAATGTCGAACCGGAATACGCCGGGCGCTATTTCAACAAGATCCAGTGTTTCTGCTTCACCGAACAGACGCTCCAGCCGGGCCAGCAGGTCCGCATGCCGGTGCTGTTCTACGTTGATCCCGCGATCCTCGATGACGAGAATGCCAAGGATCTCGAGCAGATAACCCTGAGCTACACTTTCCACCGATCGATCGATCAACCCGGAGACCGGGCCGAGTAACCCTCTGGACCTCGGCCCTCGTCGTCATTAAGGGCGACGCAAAGCGAGACACAGGACGCGAGATAAAATGGCTGGCAACGTCAATCACGAATATCACATTCTCGAACCCGATATCTGGCCGATCGTCGGTGCCTTCGCGGCGCTGACCTTCACCAGCGGCATGGTGCTGTTCATGCACGACATGCCGAGCTGGCCGATCGTGCTCGGTCTCGGAATCATGGCGCTGATCGCCACTTTCTTCGCGTGGTTCTCGAACATCGTGAAGGAAGCGCAGCGCGGCGACCACACGCCGGTCGTTCAGCTGCACATGCGCTACGGCATGATCCTGTTCATCGCGTCGGAAGTCATGTTCTTCGTCGGCTGGTTCTGGAGCTTCTTCGATTTCGCGCTCTTCCCGAGCGAGATCTCGGAAGTCATCGGCGGGCAATTCCCTCCCAAGGCGATCGAGGCGGTGATCGACCCGTTCAGCCTGCCGCTGCTCAATACACTGATCCTGCTGTGTTCCGGCACCACGGTCACCTGGGCGCACCACTCGCTGATCCATGGCGATCGCGAAGGTCTCAAGAAGGGTCTCTGGCTGACGATCCTGCTGGGCGCATTGTTCACCAGCATCCAGATCTACGAGTACGCACACGCGCCGTTCGCTTTCGGCGGCAACACCTACAGCTCGGCGTTCTACATGGCGACCGGCTTCCACGGCTTCCACGTGCTGATCGGCACGATCTTCCTGATCGTCTGCCTGTTCCGCACCTACAGGGGCCACTTCACGCCGAAGCAGCACTTCGGTTTCGAAGCGGCTGCCTGGTACTGGCACTTCGTCGACGTGGTGTGGCTGTTCCTGTTCGTCGCGGTTTACGTCTGGGGCGGCTGGGGCGCTGTCACGCACTGATGGAGCCGGACAGGTCCGACACCGAGAAGGGGCAGCCCGGTCACGCCGAGGCTGCCCTTTTCGGTTTGTGCCCATCGTGCCATGCGCGCACCCTGTTCGACGGGGTTGCGAGGTTCGCCCCGCGCTGCCGGGTTTGCGGGCTCGACTTTTCCCGGTTCAACGTCGGCGACGGTCCCGCGGCCTTCCTGATCCTGATCGTGGGTGCGATCGTCGTCGGGCTGGCCGTCTGGCTCCAGCTCGCCGTCGCGCCGCCGTGGTGGGTCCATGCGATCCTGTGGCTCACCGTGTCGGTCGCGCTGACTGTGGGCGGCCTGCGCGTCGCCAAGGCTTGGCTGCTGCAATCGGAATACCGTCACAAGGCGGGTAACGCAGGGACACCGAACTGATGGCTCGCCGGGTACCCCTTCTGTCGACGGTGATCGTCCTGCTGGCGGTGGCGACGATGATCGGGCTCGGCTTCTGGCAGCTCGGCAGGCTGGCGGAAAAGGAAGCACTGATCGCACGCTATTCGCAGGCCGGCACCCAGGCGCGAGAGGTCGCTTTCCCGACGAGCGGCGACGGCCAGGACCTGCTTTTCCGGCGCAGCGCAATCGACTGTGCCGTGGTCCAGTCGGTGGAGCCCGTTGCAGGACGGAATGCAGATGGCCGGGCGGGCTGGGCTCAGCGGGCAAGCTGTACCGACGCCCGCAGCGTTAAAGTGGTCTTGGTGGACCTGGGCTGGACGCTCGATCCGCAACCGGTCGAGTGGGACGGGGGGCCAGTCGCTGGCATCGTCGCCCCGGGGCCGCGGCTCGTAGTGATCAATCCACCGGCGGGGCTTCAGCCGCTCGCCAGGCCCGATCCTTCGGATCTTCCCAACAACCATCTTGCCTATGCGGGACAGTGGTTCTTCTTCGCGCTGACCGCGCTGGTGATCTATGTCCTTGCACTGCGGCGGCGGTGGCGCGCTAGCGAGGCGTAAAGAGGCGCTTGCTTGCCGAGCGCCCGATGCGCGGCTAGTCGCGCAGCCGATATGCAGTATGTCTCCACCCGCGGCAGCGCCCCGGCGCTCGATTTCGAAGGCGCGACACTCGCCGGTCTCGCCAGCGACGGCGGCCTGTTCGTGCCGGCCGAATGGCCGCAGTTCTCGCACGCGGACATCGCGGCCATGCGCGGCCTGCCCTATGCCGAGCTCGCCACCCGGATCATCGCCCCCTTCGTCGGCGACAGCCTGACCGACGACGAGTTGCGCGCACTGTGCGCGGAGGCTTACGGCCGATTCGCCCATGCGGCGGTCACGCCGTTGAAACAGCTCGACGAACAGCAATGGTTGCTCGAACTGTTCCACGGCCCCACGCTCGCATTCAAGGACGTCGCGCTGCAGTTGCTCGGCCTCTTGTTCGAGACCTTCCTGACCCGGCGCGAGGATCATCTGACGATCGTCGGCGCGACCAGCGGGGACACCGGATCCGCGGCGATCGACGCGGTGGCTGGGCGCGAGAAGATCGACATCTTCATGCTTCACCCGAAGGGGCGGGTGAGCGACGTCCAGCGCCGCCAGATGACCACGGTGCGCGCGCCCAACGTCCACAACATCGCGATCGAGGGCAGCTTCGACGATGCGCAGGCGATGGTGAAGCGCATGTTCCGCGACGAGGCGCTCACCGGGCGCTTCCACATCGGCGCGGTCAATTCGATCAACTGGGCGCGACTGGTCGCACAGGTCGTCTATTACTTCGCGGCCGCGCTGCAGCTGGGCGCTCCCGAACGCAAGGTCGCGTTCAGCGTGCCGACCGGGAATTTCGGCGACGTGTTCGCAGGCCATGTCGCTGCTCGGATGGGTTTGCCGATCGAGCGGCTGATCGTCGCGACAAACGTCAACGACATCCTGCACCGCGCTTTATCGGACGGCGATTATTCGCAAGGCACCGTCACCCCGACTGCCGCGCCCAGCATGGATATCCAGGTCAGCTCCAATTTCGAGCGGCTGCTGTTCGATGTCGGCGGGCGCGACGGCCTTGCCATGGCCGAGCAGATGGCGGGGTTCGAAGCATCGAAGGCGATGCGGCTGACCAATGCCCAGCGCGACGGCGCAGGCGCGCTTTTCTCGAGCTGCCGAACGGATGCGAACGAAATGGCGCGCGCGATGCGGTGGGCCTGCGATGCAGGCGGCGAAATCGTCGATCCGCACACCGCGATCGGCCTCCACGCTGCGCGCGAAGCCGGCGTCGACGCGGCAATCCCGGTGGTCACGCTGGCGACCGCGCATCCCGCGAAATTTCCCGACGCGGTCGAGCGGGCGACCGGAATGCGGCCTTCGCTGCCGAGCCGGATCGGCGACCTCTTCTCGCGCGAAGAAGCCTTCACCGAGCTTTCCGGCGATTACGATGCGGTCGCCGCGTTCGTGGCCGAGCGGGCGACGCCGGTCGCCTGATGGCGGAGCTGGTCGAACAACCGCTGCTGATGGTCGGCGAAGGCTGGGACGGCTATCGCCTGCTCGATAGTGGAAACGGGCGCAAACTCGAAAGCTTCGGTGCCTATCGCTTCATCCGGCCCGAACCCCAGGCCATGTGGCAACCGCGCCAGGGCGATTGGCAGGCGGATGGCGAATTCCTTCCCGGCGCTGACGAGGATGGCGGCGGGCGCTGGGAATTCGCGACTCGGCTGCCCGAAGACGGCTGGCCCCTATCGTGGAACGAAACCCGTTTCACGGCCCAGCCGACCCCCTTTCGCCACCTCCAGTTTTTTCCCGATATGGCCCCGGTCTGGGAATGGATGCGCGATCGGCTGTCCGAACGCGAGGATGCCGAGACGCTCAACCTGTTCGGCTACACCGGCGTCGGTTCGCTTGCTCTCAGCCGCCACGGCAAGGTGACGCATGTCGATGCCAGCAAGAAATCGGTCGCGCAGGCGCGCGAGAACGCCGTGCTCTCCGGTATGGAAGACAAGCCGATCCGCTGGCTGGTCGACGATGCGGGCAAGTTCGCCGCGCGCGAGGTCCGGCGGGGCAATCGCTACGACGGGATAATCCTCGACCCGCCGAAATTCGGGCGCGGCCCGAAAAACGAAACCTGGCGACTGGAGGAGGGCCTGCCGGACCTGATCCGCGATTGCCGCCAACTGCTCGACGAGGGTAGCAGCTTCCTCTTTCTCACCGTCTACGCGGTGCGCATGAGCAGCCTTTCGATTGCCGGCCTTCTGAGCGAGGCGCTTGCGGCGTTGCCGGGGAAGATCGAGCATGGCGACCTGGCCGTGCGTGAAACCGGCGAGGATGGCCGCATCCTGCCGACCGCGATCTTCGCGCGCTGGTCCAATCCCCGCTAAGAGGCGCCGATGGCCGATTCGCTGATCCTGGAAGTTGCAGATTTCGAACAGGATGTCCTGACAGGCATCTATTCCGAAGAGACGGGCAAGCCCCAGCCGCTGCGCTTTACCATCCAGGCGGAAATGAAGGTCGCCGATCGCTACACCCCCGACACGCCGCTCGACGCGAGCAAGAACTACATGGACTTGAAATTCGCGGCGAGCGACGCGCTGCCCGAAGGGGTTCACTTCAAGCTGATCGAGGCAGTCGCCGATCACGTCTGCGAGACGCTGTTCCTCCAGGATGACCGAGTGCTCGCGGTGACGGTGAAGATCGTGAAGCTGGCCATTGCAGAGGCGGGCGAGAAGATCGGCATCACCCTGCGGCGCGAACGGCGCTGAACGCCATGCAGGGCGAGCTTCGGGTCGACGATCTGCCGGGCGAGGCGCTGGCCGCAGCGCGGGCTTTCCATGCCGACTGGATCGAGCGCGCCGAGGCAGAACTCGGGCAGGTCGAAGCGCTCGCCATCGTATTGCCCGCCGCGAGCTACGATCACCGCGACTGGCGGCGCGCACTTGCCCGCGACATGGCCCGGGCCCACGCGCCGAAGAGGGTCAACGTGGTCGGCGGGAGCGACTCCGCACGGGTCGCGGCGACGCTAGCCTATCTGGCAGGTGCGCCGGGCGTGACCGGGCAGTATCTCGAGACCGATGGCCAAGAGCGTTCCGATCCGGCAGAGTGAGGGCATGGCAAGCCTGGCACCTCTCGTCGATGCATTCGATCGCAGGATCAGTTACCTGCGCCTGTCGGTCACCGATCGCTGCGACCTGCGCTGCCAGTACTGCATGCCCGAACGCATGCAGTTCCTGCCCAAAGCGGAAGTCCTCACGCTTGAGGAAATTTACCGCATGGCGCTCGGCTTCATGGCACGCGGGATCAACAAGATGCGGCTGACCGGTGGCGAGCCACTTGTCCGGCGTGACGTGATCGAACTTGTTCGTGCGCTCGGCCGGCATGTCGGCAACGGGCTCGACGAACTGACGCTGACCACCAACGGCACGCAGCTTGCGCAGTTGGCAGCCGATCTCGCGAATGCCGGCATCCGACGGATCAATGTCTCGCTCGACACGCTCGATCGCGACGGGTTCGCGGCGCTGACTCGGCGCGACCAGTTGCCGCAGGTGCTCGACGGGATCGCGGCGGCAAAGGCAGCCGGGATTGCGATCAAGATCAACACCGTCGCGCTCAGGGGCGTCAACGAGCATGAATTGCCGCGGCTGATCGAATGGGCGCATGGACAGGGCCACGACATCACGCTGATCGAGGTCATGCCGCTGGGCGAGGTCGAAGGCGACCGGGTCGATCATTTCCTGCCGCTGACAGCAGTGACGGATGAACTCGAACGACGCTTGACTCTCACCCCTTCCGACCACGCTACCGGGGGGCCGGCGCGCTATTTCGATATTGCCGAGACCGGCGGACGACTCGGGCTGATCTCGCCGCTGACGAACAATTTCTGCGCCGGGTGCAACCGCATCCGCGTGACCGCGACCGGCCAGCTTTATCCGTGCCTCGGAGGAGGCGAGCGAGTGGACCTGCGCGCCGCGCTCCGTTCGGACGACCCCGACGGCAACCTCTCTGCTGCGCTCGACCAGGCAATGCGAATCAAGCCCGAGCGGCATCACTTCGACATTTCCCAACGCGGCGCTGCGCCCGCTCAGCCGCGTCACATGTCCGTGACCGGCGGATGAGCGTGACGGTGGTCTTCCTCGGTCCGTTGCGCGACATGGCGGCGCAGGCGGAGATGGAAGTACCGGCCCCGCTCGACTGGCAGGGACTGCTCGCCGCCGTGGGTCCGGACGTGGCCGACCAATTGCGCGAGGCACGGGTCAATGTTGCCTGTCGAGGCAAGGTCCTGTCCGACAAGACCGCGCTCGACGCGCGGGACGGAGACGAGGTGGCGCTGCTGCCGCCGGTCAGCGGTGGCTAGGCTCGGCATAGAAATCCCGCTCGACATTCGCGTGCTCGAGAGCGGGCTCTCGGTCGGCGAGGCACTGGCGGGCTTCAACGCCGCCCACCCGGAGGCGGGGGGAGTGGTCAGCTTTACCGGCAAGGTGCGCCCCGACGAAGCGGTAAAGGCCCTGGAACTCACGCATTACGCGCCGCTGACGCTGGCCGGCATGCGCGAGATTGCCGAAGCGGCGCTGGAGCGATGGTCGCTGCACGGGATGCTCGCCTGGCACCGGGTCGGCGTGATGACTCCCGGCGAGGCCATCGTGCTGGTCGCGGCCGCGGCACGCCATCGCCGCGATGCCTTCGAGGCCGCGGATTTCGTCATGGATCATCTGAAAAGCGCCGCGTGGTTCTGGAAGCGGGAACGCCGGGCGGATGGATGGCACTGGATCGAACCGCGCGCGACCGATCATGCCGACCTGGCGAGGTGGCAGAAATAATCATCGCGGTTTGATCGGCGTCAAACCCTTGCGGGCCAGTGCCTGCAAAAAGGCTCCCGACACAAAGGAGCACACGCCATGTCCAAGCATTTCGACCGTCAGCTCGTCGCCGACCAGGCCATCGTTCACGAATCCCTGCAGGCCGCCGGCAAGCCCACCCGCGAAACCGACCGCACGTTCGAATTGCCGCCGATTGCCTACAAGGCGACTGTCGGACTGTACCTCGGCTTCCTGGCAGTGATGTTCGCAGGCTTCGGCAATCCCGGCCTCGCGATCCCGATGGCGATCTTCGCCCTGTTCATCGTCGCCGGCTTCGGCTTGCCGATGATCTGGACGAAAATGCAGCCGGAGAACCGCAGCAAGCCGCTCACTTGGGGCAAGTTCGCGAACGAGGGAATCGCGACGCTGACCGGCCGGTTGAGTGCAGGCGAGGCGATGGCCCAGGTTCTCGTCCTGCCGGTCCTGATCGTGTGCTGGGGCCTGGTAGTGGTGGTGATCGCCGCACTGGTCTGATGGAGAGGGTCAGGCCGTCCCGGCAATAGCCGCCAGGCGCGCGGGGTCCGCAAGGACGATCCCGCGCGCCCCTTTGCGCGTGATGATGCCGTCGCTTTCCAGTTCGGTCAGGCGTCGGCTGACGGTTTCGATCGTCAGACCTGCCAGATTGGCCATTTCGCCGCGGGTCAGCGGCAGCTCGAATCGCCCGGCCGGATGGCACGGCGAATCGCTCGCTGCACGGGCCATGCCCAGGATCAGCGCCGCCACCCTGGCTTTCGCATCGCGGCGTCCGGTCAGGTCCAGCAGGCCTCGCGCCGCGTGGAGATCTTCCTGCGACCGGCGAAGCAGGGCGAGGCCGAGCGCCGGATAGCGCTCGATCGCACTCTCCATGTCCTTGCGCGAGAAAGTGCACAGTTTGCTGTCGGAGAGCGCGACGACGTCGTAATGCGCGAACGGCTGGAACAGCTCGCCGGCGAACCCCGCTGGATGGATCAGCGCCAGGATCCGCTCGTCGCCTTCCTCGCCGGTGGAGCAAACCTTGAGCGCGCCGCTGACCAGAGTGGCGCACGCCGCCTCCTCGTCGCCGGCGGCAAACAGCATCTCCCCGCGCCGGATCGTGCGCGTCCGGCCGATCGATGCCAGAGCCTCGCGCTCCTCCTCGTCCAGGACTGCACAGGCTGCGCGATCGCGTACCGGGCATGTCTCGCAGGCGAGGCTCATCGCGCGCTCATCCAGCGATCATCGGACGTTCGCGCGCAACTGCGCAAGCACCGCATCCTCTTCCTCCAGCATCGCGATCACCGCGTTGCGGACGCTGTCGATTTCGCTGCGCGCCTCGTTGGCGATGCTGGCATCGACGTAGAGAATGTCGAGCGTGCCCAGCGGGACGGCGGCGCGGCTGCGCGCCGAATCGAGATCGGCAAGGGCGACCTGTGCGCTGGCCCAGCTATCGCTTCCGATGGCCGAACCGGCGGCGGCGCTGGCCCGCCTGCGGGCTCCGGGCGCTGCCTCGAGGAAATCACCATGGGCTGCCGAAGCCTCTGCGCGCAATTCGGCAAGACGTGCTACGAGCTCCGCGCTTGCGACCGCGGGCGGCGGAGGCGGCGCCTCGGGAGCGGGCGGCTCGAAAGTGCCGCTCACCCGTTCGCCCGGGCGCATTTCCAGCGAGGGATAGCTGCCGGCCGAATTGGCACAGCCGGCCAGCATGGCCAACAGGCCGATCGTGGAGAACGACTTGAGATTGCGCAGGCTCATGCGCATGTCCTTAGCAGCAATGGGCAGCGCTGCCAGTGGCAGAAAATCCGCCCCACGATTGTTGACTTGGGAGGCGGCTTCCCTTAACGGCACGCTTCTTTCGAGAGCCCGCGAACTTCGCGGGGCCTCGGGCGCGCCGGTTTCACGAGGAGCCGGACAAGCAAACTGATTGAGAGAATAGCACCATGTTCGCTGTAGTGCGTACGGGCGGCAAGCAGTACCGGGTTGCCGCCGGAGACAAGATTGCGGTTGAAAAGCTCGCTGGCGATGCCGGCGACACGATTACGCTGGGCGATGTCCTGATGGCTGGCGAGGGCGATAATATCGCCGATGCCGCCAAGGTCACCGTTTCGGCCGAGATCATCGCTCAGGCAAAGAGCGAAAAGGTCATCGTGTTCAAGAAGCGCCGCCGCCACAACTACCGGCGCAAGAACGGCCATCGCCAGCAGATGACGCTGCTGCGCATCACCGCCGTCGGCGACAGCAAGGCCGAGAAGAAGGCCGCGCCGAAGAAGGAAGAAGCCAAGGCGGACACCGCTCCCAAGGTCGAAACCAAGAAGGCTGCGCCGAAGAAGGTTTCCTCGGAAGTGAAGCCCGCTGCGAAGAAGGCCGCTCCCAAGAAGGATGCAGCGCCGAAGAAGGCCGCCGAGAAAAAGGCTCCCGCCAAGAAGGCGGCTGCCAAGAAGACCGAAGACAAGAAGTAAGGACTCCGGACCATGGCACATAAAAAAGCAGGCGGTTCGTCGCGTAACGGTCGTGATTCGGCCGGTCGTCGTCTCGGTGTGAAGAAGTTCGGCAGCGAAAACGTCGTCGCCGGCAACATCATCGTGCGCCAACGCGGCACCAAGTTCTACCCAGCGACCAATGTCGGCATGGGCAAGGACCACACGCTGTTCGCGCTCGCCGACGGTGTCGTCCGATTCCACTCGGGTAAGCTCGGCCGTAAGTATGTCTCCGTAGACATGATGGCGGAAGCCGCGGAATAAACGGACGATCCGATAACGGGACCGTCCAGACGGATCGGTCCCAGCCAGGTTAACGACCGGCAGACGAAGAGGGAGATGGGGCCGACCCGTCTCCCTCTTGTCGTTTCTCCCTCTGACAAACCGCTGTCGGAATCCGGTGATTCCGGCGTCATGCAGATGCCATGTGCCCGCTGTAGGAGGACGGCGCATGGCGATGAGGAGAGAAGCAATGTTCCATCGCAGCGAAAGACTGTTCCTGCGCCCCGCGTGGATCGAGGATGCCCCGGCGGTGGCCGCCGGGATCGGCGAAGAAGCGATCGTGCGAAATCTCGCGCGGGCGCCATGGCCCTATTCGCTCCAAAACGCGGTCGAGTTTCTCTCCATGCCGCAAACCGACGCCTTGCCGCGGTTCCTGCTGACGCTACCTGGTGACGACGGCAGCGAGGTCGTTGGCATGTGCGGACTGCATTTCGACGAGGATGACGAGCCCGAACTGGGCTACTGGATCGCTCGCAAATGGTGGGGCCAGGGCTATGCGACCGAAGCGGCGCGGGCGGTGATCGGCGTGGCGAAAGCGCACGGGATTGCGCGGATAAGGGCCGGACACTTCGTCGACAATCCGGCTTCGGGCAAGGTCCTGCGCAACGCAGGCTTCGTTCCCACCGGAGAGATCGCCAGGCGGTTCAGCGTAGCGCGTGGCTGCGAGGTGCCCTCGATCGAGTTCGAACTCGATGCTTCGGAGGGCCGACCGCCGTGTGAACTGAAGCGCGCCGCCTGACTGCCGTGGGCAATCGGGCGGCGCGCGCTCGTCCTGATATTCGGGTGGGCCTTACTCGGCCGGCATGAGGGCGTCGGCGAACTCGCCTTCGTAAAGGCCGATCAGCTCGCGATCGTCGTGATCCCACGGGTGGAAATTCGGCTTGAAGTAGGCGAGCCATGCCGGGAAGATCCGGCGCACGATGCCCGGCTTCCAAGCGAGATAGCTGAACAGGCCGCACTTGGCCTTCCAGCCGGTAATGCCGTCCTGTTCGAGCAGGTTCAGCGAATCCTTCCAACGATTCTTGAAGAAGCGCGTGGTCACGGTCAGCATCACCAGGCTGCGGACCTTCCACCGGCGCCACGCGGTCCAGTCGCGGGTCGCGTGGTTCCAGGTGTCGAATGCGACGCCCTTGTGCTCGATTTCCTCGGCGGAGTGCCAGCGCCACATCGCACGCACTTCCGGATCGGCATCCTTGAAATGCGCCGGGTTGGCCAGGAATTCGGCAGCCATCATCGCGGTGTAGTGCTCCAGCGCCATGGTCACGGCGAGGTTGGCGATGGCGGGCCGGTTCTTGGTCAGCGCGAGCAGTTCGGCAACGCGCGTGTCGATCGCCTTGATGTCGTAGCCGTGGTCTTCGGCGAGACGATTGAAAGCGATGTGTTCGCGCGTGTGGTTGATCTCCTGCTTCACGAAAGCACGAATTTCGGCTTCGAGCTTGGGATCCGCGCCTTCGCGGTGGGCTTTGACCGCTTCGATGAAGAACGCTTCTCCGCGCGGGAAAGTGGCCGAAAGGGCGTTGTGCCAAGCGGTGCCGAAGGGCTCGCCTGCCCACCACTTGCGCGGAGTGCTGTCGCGGTTGAAGCGCTCGTCACGGATTGTGATCGTCAGGTCCTCGGGGGTCGGCGCGGTGCGCGCAGCGGCGGCCGGGACGGGGGTGAGGGCGTTCATGGAATGCTCCGTTGAAATAACTTACAAGGGTGTAAATAAGCGTTACTGACATTGATGTCAATAACGACTAGCGCGGCCTTGCATTGACCGCCAGATCGGATAGCGAAGAGCGTGATGGCATCGAGAAAACGACTTTCCCCGCACGAATCCCGGACCGCGGCGCTCGAGGCGGCGCGGGCGCTGCTTATCGAATCCGGGCCCCAGGCAGTCACGCTGAAAGCCGTTTCCGGGCGGATCGGGCGGACCCATGCGAACCTGCTCCACCACTTCGGCTCGGCGGCCGGACTGCAGAAGGAACTGGCCCGTCATCTCACCGAGACGGTGTGCGAGACGATCATCCAAGCGGTGCGCGCCAGCAGGGCGGGCCTGGGGCAGCCGCGCGAGGTGGTCGACCTGGCTTTCGACGCATTCGACAAGGAAGGGGCCGGCGCGCTCGCCAGCTGGATGCTGCTGACCGGCAACGAAGACGCGATCACTCCCATCGTCGAGACGATCCACGCACTGGTCGACGAAATCGCACCCGAAGAAGCGGGGAATCACGAAGGCATCATGCGGGTCCATGAGGATACGCTCGCGCTGGTACTGATGGCGCTCGGCAATGCGTTGATGGGGCAGGCTCTGGCCAAGTCGCTCGACCTGCCGCTCGATGCGGCGCGCAACCGGGCCGAGCGAATGTTGCTGCGCTCGATCGAAAGCGTCAGCCAGCCTGTTCCGCAGAAGTGATTGCCGATCGCTGCCAGGCCGGCAGCGTGGCGGCGTCCAGCTTTTCCACCCGCAGGTGATCGATTGCGAGGCCGAGCGAACCATGCGCGTGCCTGCGGTGCTTCTCGTCCGATTGTCCCAGCGGAACGACGACCAGCCTCCGGTTGACCTTCTGCCGCCAGTTCATCCGCGCCGTGTTCTCCTGCCCTATGTAGCAGCCCTTGGAGAAGCTCACGCCGTTCAGTTCGACCGCGTTGGTCTCCAGCCACAGGATGTCGGCCATCTCGGCCCGGCCTTCGGGTACGCCGAGCGCCAGCCGGTGCGCCGTCCACTCGGCATCGGCTCCGCGGTCGTCTTGGGAAACCGGCGCGATCCACCGCTGGCCCAGACCGTCGAGCCGGGGGTCGCTCGCACCGCCGTCACCTGGTTCTTTCTGCCAGTACACGCCAAGACCCTCATCGACGGAAATGTCGATCGCCCGGCGCAGGCGGTACAACGAGAGCCGCTTTGCAAGATCTTCCGCGGCAGCCTTCTCGCAATCGATCAGCAGATCCCGGCCGCCCGGCCATACGAGGAAGTCGAACATCGTCTTGCCCTGCGCGCTCAACAAGGCGGCATAGGCGGGCAGCACGCCCGTCACGTCATTGGTTACCAGCCCCTGCAGGAAACCGGCGACATCCTCGTCCGCGTCGCGGGGCGAAATCCGCACCACGGCGCGGTCGAACAGGCGATGGGCGGGCGAAGCGGTCATGGGTGACAGATAGGCAGGGGCGCGCCATAGGCAAGCCATGAGTGACACGCCCGATTCCCTGACCATCCGCCGGCCCGACGACTGGCATGTTCACCTGCGCGATGGCGCGATCATGGCCGGAGTCGTCGACTACACCGCGCGCCAGTTCGCGCGCGCGATCGTCATGCCCAACCTCTCGCCGCCGGTGACCACGACCGAAGCCGCCGCCGCCTATCGCCAGCGGATAATCGCCGCGATCCCGGACGGGCTCTCGTTCACGCCGCTGATGACCGCGTATCTGACGGACGATACCGACGCGGACGATCTCGCGCGCGGGTTTGCCGAGCGCGTGCTGACGGCGGCCAAGCTCTACCCGGCCAATGCGACGACCAATTCCGCGCACGGCGTGACCGACATCGAGAAGCTGATGCCGGTGTTCGAGCGGATGGCACAGATCGGCATGCCCCTGCTGATCCATGGAGAGGTGACCGACCACGAAGTCGACATCTTCGACCGCGAAGCGGTGTTCATCGACCGCACGCTCGCCCCGCTGGTCGGCCGCCTGCCGGACCTCAAGATCGTCTTCGAGCACATCACGACGCAGCAGGCAGTCGATTTCGTCGAGGCTGCCCCTGCGAATGTCGGTGCGACGATCACGCCGCAGCACCTGCACATCAACCGCAACGCCATGCTCGTCGGCGGGATGCGACCGCACGCCTACTGCCTGCCGGTCGCCAAGCGCGAGAAGCACCGGCTGGCGCTGCGCCGCGCCGCGACTTCGGGCTCGGCGAAATACTTCCTCGGGACCGACAGCGCCCCTCATCCCAAGGGCGACAAGGAATCGGCTTGCGGCTGCGCTGGCATTTTCAATGCGCCGCATGCGCTCGAAAGCTATCTCGCCGTGTTCGAGGAAGAGGGCGCGCTGGACAGGTTCGAGGCCTTCGCCTCGCTCAATGGTCCGGCTTTTTACGGCCTGCCGGTCAACGAGGACGAGATCACCTTGCACCGGAAGCCGGTGACGGTTTCGGCAGCGCTCGACGCCAACGGGACCGAGATCGTGCCCTTTCATGCAGGCGAGACGCTCGCCTGGACGATCGCGGACTAGGCGGCTGGCCGCGGCCTGCCGACGAGATCGCGTACGAAGATCGCGATCGCGATCCAGATCAGGACGAAGCTTGCCAGTTGCACCGGCTTGAGTGGCTGGCCGAACACGGTCAGGCCCAGGACGAAGACGATCGTCGGGGCGAGGAACTGGATCATGCCGAGCGTCGAATAGTCCATCTTGCGCGCGGCGATCGCAAACAGCAGCAGCGGGACGGCGGTGAGCACGCCGCCGAGCACGATCAGCAGGCTGAGCGACAGGTCGTTGCCGAAGGACGATCCGCCGGGCGTCTGGGCGAACCAAAGGGCGGTTGCAGCCGCCGGCAGGAGAAGCACAGCCGATTCGATCGTCAGGCCCGGCAGCGAGCCGACCGCGACCTGCTTGCGCAACAGGCCGTAGGTTCCGAATGACAGCGCCAGCACCAGGCTGATCCACAGGGTCGTGATCGCGCCGGCCAGCAATATGCCGACCCCGATGGCGGCGACGCATACCGCCAGCCATTGCAGGCGCGAGAGCTTCTCGCCCAGCACGAGCGTTCCGAGCAGGACGTTGACCAGCGGGTTGATGTAATAGCCGAGGCTGGCCGCGAAGACCTGGCCGTTCTGGATCGCCCACACATAGACCAGCCAGTTGACCGCGATCAGGGTAGCGCTGGCCACCAGCGTCAGCAGGGCACGGCCATCGGACAGCGCGGCGCGCAGGTCGGCGCCTTGCCTGCGCACGGCAACGATCAGCAGGCACAGCGGCAGCGTCCAGACGATTCGCCACGCGACGAATTCCACGGGCGGCACCGTTTTCACGAACAGCAGATAGAGCGGCAGGAAGCCCCAGATCAGATACGCTCCGAAGGCTTCGGGAAGCCCGGGAGGGGCGGATCGGGGGGATGGCGCGGTCACTCATGGCCGGTAGGCGCGGCGTCGACGTGCCGCAAGTGCCGGCATGACAACGGTTCGTCTACGGATGAATGTCGGCTCGTCGCAAATCCGAAATCTGACATTCGCGTTGCATTCTGTTCAGCAAAGCGCGTTTAGTTATGAACAAATCGAAGCGAACGAGTCGGTGGTTCGTCACAGATCGAAGGATAGAAACATGTCGCAATTCTCGCTCAGGACCACCGCCCTCGCGCTGGCCGCTCCCGGACTTCTCCTCGCCATGCCGGCTTCGGCTGCGCCCGCCGCGCACCAGGCTGCCGCTGCGCAGGACCACTCCGCGATGCAGACCATGACCTTCGACCATGACAAAAAGAAGAAATGGAAGCGCGGCCGCGGCGACCGCGACCGCTATTACCAGAGTTATGGCTCGCGCGATTACCGCGATTATCGCGGCTACGACGAGCCGGTCTATCGCAGCACCCGTGTCTGGCGTGGCGACGACGGCCGCTATTACTGCCGCAAGGAAAACGGCACGACCGGGCTCCTGATCGGCGCTGCTGTCGGCGGCCTGGCGGGTCACGAGATCGCCGGGCGCGGCGATCGCACGCTCGGCGCGATCCTTGGTGCGGCGGGCGGTGCGCTGCTCGGCCGGGAGATCGATCGCGGCGGGTCGCGCTGCCGCTGACCTAGAGTTCTACAAGCTTCGGCCACGCCCACCCGTGGTCGCAAGCGCGGCTTCCACCGGGCCGCGGAAGGCGCTCCTCGTCTACCGGACGAGGGGCGTCTTCAACTTTGTGGGCCGGTCAGCCTTCGGTGAAGCCGACGCCGAGCGAGGCTCTCGGGGTGTTCATTTCGGTGCTGGCGACCGGGTAGGCGCAGTAATCGGCAGCGTAGAAGGCGGCCGGGCGATGGTTGCCGGAAAGCCCGATCCCGCCGAACGGCTGGGCCGAGGAAGCGCCGTTGGTCGGGCGGTTCCAATTGACGATGCCGGCACGCGCGGCGGCGAAGTATTTCTCGAAATCTTCCGGTTGTCCGCCGACGAGCGAGGACGAAAGGCCGAAACGCGTGTTGTTCGCTTCGGCGATCGCGGCGTCGAGGTCGGGCACGCGGATGACCTGCAGGAGCGGTCCAAAAAGTTCGATGTCGGGTCGGTCCGCGATGTCGGTCGTGTCGATGATGCCGGGCGTGAGGAACGGCAGGTCGTCGTTCGGCCGCGTCATGTGGCGGATCGCCTTGCCGCCGCGCGACAACAGCGCGAGGAAACTTTCCATCAGTAGTTCGGCCGTCGCATTGTCGATCACCGGCCCCATGAAGGGCGGCGGCTCTGCGAAGGGCTCGCCGACGATGATGCGGTCCGCCAACGCCTTCACCGCGTTGACGACCGGCTCGTACATCTCGTCGGTGACGATCAGGCGACGCGCGGCAGTGCAGCGCTGGCCGGCGGTGGTGAAGGCCGACTGCACGATCGTGACGGCCGTGTCCTGGATCTGCGGCGTCTTGATGACGACGATCGGGTTGTTGCCGCCCATTTCGAGCGCGACGATCTTGCCGGGATTGCTCGCCAGCTTGCGGTTGATCGCAATGCCG
Source organism: Qipengyuania oceanensis (assembly GCF_009827535.1). Taxonomy (NCBI): domain Bacteria; kingdom Pseudomonadati; phylum Pseudomonadota; class Alphaproteobacteria; order Sphingomonadales; family Erythrobacteraceae; genus Qipengyuania; species Qipengyuania oceanensis. The sequence continues at coordinate 139,492 of NZ_WTYN01000002.1, forward strand.
GCGCGCGCGGAGCCGGTGAATAGCACCCCATCGATATCCTCGTGCCCGACCAGCGCCTTGCCTTCTTCCGGTCCGCCGATCAGGACCTGGACGGCACCTTCGGGAATGCCGGCGGCATGCATGCATGACACTAGGAACACGCCGCATGCGGGTGTCTTCTCGCTCGGCTTGAAGACGATCGTGTTGCCCGCGATCAGTGCCGGCACGATGTGGCCGTTGGGCAGGTGCGCGGGGAAGTTATAGGGGCCGAGCACCGCCAGCACGCCATGCGACTTGTGCCGCACCGATGCGGTGCCCTGCAACGCGCTGTCGAGCTTCTTCATCCCGGTGCGCTCGGCATAGGCGCTGATCGAGATCTCGACCTTGTTGATGACCGCTTCCACTTCGGTCTTGGCTTCCCAGAAGGGCTTGCCCGTCTCGCGCGCGATCAGTTCGGCGAACGGCTCGGCTTGCTTGCGCACTTCGTTGGCGAAGCGGCGGAGCAGTTCCATGCGTACCGCGAGCGGTTCGGCTGACCAGGAGAACCACGCTTCGCGCGCCGTGCCGACAGCCATGTCGACGTCGCCCGCGTCACCGCGGAAGACCTCGTTGCCGGTGGCCGGTTCGAGCGAAACGATCTGTTCGGAAGACATGGTATCGGGTTGTGTATCGGACATGTATCTCTCGTGGGAAGGGCCCTTGCCATAGCGGGCGGGGCTTTGCCAATGATATGCGACGCAGCCCGTGGAAGAGCCGCGGCGCCAAGGGTTATTGCTTATCCATCCTGCGTGTGACCGGCGGGGGCGGGTGCCGGTCCAAGCGCGTTCCCAAGGCGGCGGATGCGCTCCACCTTGTCGTGCAGTGGTTGCCAGTCGTCGCCCTGGTCGATGGCGGACCAGATCGTTTCGACCTCGTCGATCAGCATCGATTCGGCAGGCTCTTCGTCCCAGTAGGACCGGTCGCCGGCTAGCGGTTGATATTCCTGCGCCGCATCGCCCAGCAGTCCATCGGGATCGCGCCCGAAGCGGTGGCGATGAAAGAACGCATCGGGCTGCATTCCGCTTTCGCGCAGTGCCTTTTCGCAGGTGGCGACGAGCATCGCGTCTGCCTCGGCGCCACGCGAGACGAGGCCCATGCGCCACACCCAGCGCCGCGACAACGCCTCCATGTAGAGCGGGCCGAAGCGCTCCATCGCCGCGATCAGCGGCGGCGCGTCGACCAGCAAGCGCAGGGCGACCGCGAACTGTCCGCAATTCCAGTGCAGGGCTTCGGGCTGGCGACCGAAGGCGTAGAGCCCGTACTGATCGAAATAGGCAGCGGTGAACCCGGCATCCCATTGCGGCAGCCAGCGCCACGGACCGTAATCGAAACTCTCGCCCGAAACATTCATGTTGTCGGTGTTGAGAACGCCGTGGACGAAGCCCGCGACCATCCAGCTGGCCGCGAGGTCGGCGAGCCGCTCGACCACCTGGTGCATCAGCACGACCGCCGGCTCGTCGCGACCCGGTGCATCCGCCGGTGGCGGCGGGCCGGGAAACTGGGCGAGGCAATAGTCGACCAGAGCGGCCATGTGTTCCCGCTCGTCGAGCGCCAGCAGCCGTTGGAAGGTGCCGATGCGGATATGACCATGGCTGAGCCGGGTCATCACTGCAGAGCGGGTGGGCGAGGGCTCGTCGCCGCGTTCCAGCGCCTCGCCCGTCTCGACGATCGAGAAAGTCTTGGACGTATATACGCCGAGCGCTTCGAGCATCTCGGTCGCGAGGATTTCGCGCACGCCGCCCTTCAGAGTCAGCCGGCCGTCGGCAGTGCGGCTGTAGGGCGTCTGCCCGGACCCCTTGGTGCCGAGATCGAGCAACCGGTCGTCGCCATCGCGCAGCTGCGCGAACAGGAAGCCGCGTCCGTCGCCGAGCTCGGGGTTGTACACGCGGAACTGGTGGCCGTGGTAACGCAGTGCGAGCGGTTGGGGCAGGTTCCCGGGAAGCGCGTCGAACCGCCCGAAATGCTTCACCCATTGCTCATCGGTAAGAGCATCGAGGCCGACCGCCCCGTCCCAGCGCCTGTTGCGGAAACGCAGTCGGGTTTCGGGGAAATCGGCGGGCGCGACGGGATCGGCGAGCCATCCGGCAAGCTCTGCTATCGGCGTCTCTGGCCGGTATGCGGCGGCTTGCGGTTCGGCGCTCATCCCGCGATAGTGGGGACGCACGGTGGCCTTGGCAACCGGTCAGCAATGGCGCCGGAGGATCGCTCGACGCGATGGAAGAGAATTTCGAGAACCGATACTGGGACAGCGCCGACGGGCTTTCGTTGCACTATCGTCACTATGACGGAAGGTCGGATCGACCGGTTCTGCTGTGCCTGCACGGCCTGTCGCGCAATTCGCGCGATTTCGCGAACCTTGCCCGCCGCCATGCGGGCGACTGGCGGATCATCGTTCCGGACATGCGCGGCCGCGGGCTGAGCGAACACGCGAAGGACCCGATGAGTTACGCCGCGCCCGTCTATCTTGCGGACCTCGCCCTGTTGTTCGAGAAGGAAGGCGTCGAGCGCGTGGTGTCGGTCGGAACGTCGATGGGCGGGTTGCTGACGATGCTGATGGCCCAGACGTCGCCGGACCGGATCGCGGGCGCATTGCTCAACGATGTCGGACCGGTGATCGAACAGGCCAGGATCGACCATATCCGCGGGTATCTCGGTCACCAGCGCAGCTTTCCGACCTGGGTTCATGCGGCCCGCGCGCTTCAGGAAGTGCAGCAGGAGGCATTCCCCGACTTCGAGCTGGAGGACTGGCTGGCGCTCGCCAAGCGCACGATGGTGCTGGGCCAGAGCGGGCGTATTTCTTTCGACTACGATATGGACATCGCAGAGCCTTTGAATGCCGCCGATCCGGACGCGCCGGCGCCAGACCTGTGGCCTGCTTTCGATGCGCTGTCCGGGCGGCCGCTGACCCTGGTGCGCGGCGCGCTGTCGACATTGCTTTCGGCCCAGACGGTGGCCGCGATGCAAAGGCGCAATCCGGAAATGGAGGTCGTCACCGTGCCGCGAGTCGGCCATGCGCCGACGCTCGACGAGCCCGATGCGGTCGCCGCGCTCGACCGGCTGCTTGCGAAGATCGCATGAGCAGCTCGTCCGGCGGCAAAAGCCGTATCCTGCACATCCACAGCCGTTTTCCCTGCGGGCTCGCCGCCGACAGGTCCGTCGCGGTCGTCCGCGGGCTGGGCGGCGATTTCGTCCACGACCTCGTCACGATCGCCGGCGACGACGACCCGTCCCCATCACCGTTCCGGAAGCTGGCTTCCTTTCCGCAGGTCACTGGCCTCGCCACGCTCGGGCGGCTGCAGAAGCTCGCCAAGGCCACGCTCGGCTACGATCTGGTCTGCACGTACGATTACGGCGCGCTCAACGCGGTGATGGCCCATACCGCTTTCGGCACGGCGTTCACGCTGCCGCCGCTGATCCATCACGAAAGCGAGGACGCCGTGCGCACCGGGCGGGCCGACTGGTATCGGCGGATCGCGCTCGGCCGGACAGCCGGACTGGTGGTTCCGGACGAGCGGATCGAGGAGGCTGCCCTCGATGCATGGCAGCAGCCCATCGGACGGGTGAAGGACATCGCGTTGGGTATCGACCTGGTGCCGTGGAGAAAGCCCGCGCCAGCCGATCTCCTGCCGCGCCTGCTCAAGCGGCCGGACGAAAAGTGGATCGGGACCGTCACCGATTTCTCGCACGGGCCTCTGCTCGACAATCTGCTCGCGGCATTCGCATCGCTGACCGACAACTGGCACCTGGTCGCCTTCGGAGAAGTGTCGAACAGCCGCGCCTTCCGTGACAAGGCACAGCAATCGGGCATCGCGCACCGCGTCCATGTGCCGGGGCCGCTCGCGCCCGACGGCAGAGCGATCGGGTTGCTCGATTGTGCCGTCTTTCCGGATGCATCCGGAACAGCACCGGTCGATGCGATCCGGGCGATGGCGTCGGGGCTGCCGATCCTTGCGGGGCTCGACAGCTATGCCGCGCCGCTGCTGCCGGAGCCCTCGCGCGAATTCGCGATCCGCTTCTCCGATCGCGAGGAGGTAGGCTTTGCGCTCGGTACGCTGGCGGGCGACCACGCCCTGAGTGAGGCAAGCGGCGAGGCCAATCGCGTCCAGGCGCGCGACCGGCACGACCTGAAGGCGATGATCGCCGCACACCGCAGGCTGTACACGAGCGCCATCGGCCTGCGGCAGCGATGAGCGGGCTTCATGGCGGGTTCACGGTGCTGGCGACACCACGCTCGCAGACACGGCGGTTGAGCAAACTCGCGAAGCCATTGCCCTAATCCGGCACCATGCCTAAAGACGCGCGACATCCAATTCCAGCAAGCGGGACCTGCCCTAAGTGGCCCTGACACCGACCACCCAGACCAACCCGAACGACAAGCGCGCCAAGCAGCAGGCAGCCGAGAGCGAGGCACTGCTGCGTGAAGTCGACGATGCCTATCGCCAGGGGCAGTTCGGCGAATTCGCCCAGAGATACGGCAAGCCGCTGGTTGCCGCCGTCGTACTCGGCCTCGTGGCATTCGGCGGCTATCTCTTCTGGGAAAGCCGTCAGGACGCTGAGATGGAAAAGGATTCCGAACAGATCGTCGCGGCGCTCGACCAGTTGCAGGCTGGCAATTTCGATACTGCCTCGACCACGCTCGACGGTGTTGCGAACTCGGATTTCGACGGCCCGGCGACCATCGCGCGGATGCTCCAGGCAGGGATTGCCGCCGATCGCGGCAAGCCCGACGAAGCTGCAAAGCTGTTCGCCGCAGTTGCGGCGGACGGTGACGCTCCCGAGCAATTGCGCAATCTGGCGACGATCCGCGAATTGTCGCTGACTTTCGACAAGGCCGGGGCCGACGAGGTGATTACCCGCCTCAAGCCGCTGGCCGTCCCGGGCAACCCGTGGTTCGGCAGTGCGGGCGAACTCGTTGCCATGGCCTATCTCGAAAAGGGTGACCGCCGACAGGCCGGTACGCTCTTCGCCGAGATCGCCAAGTCGGACGATGTTCCCAATTCACTGCGGTCGCGCAGCCGGCAGATGGCCGGCATCCTCGGCGTCGACGCGATCGAAGATGTCGACGCGGTGCTCGAAGAGCAGGCCGGTGCTGCGGGCGGTCCCGCCCAGCTGCCGCCGCAATAATTTCAGGAAGACCATGACGATGCGCCATTTCCGTTACGCCCTTGCCACCAGTCTCGCCCTGTCGCTCGCTGCCTGCGGCGGCGGGCTGTTCGGCAAGAAGGATCCCAAGAGCACGCCGACTCTGGGCGATCGTATTCCGGTCCTCTCGAAGATCGAAAGCGGCGCGAAGGTCGATCCCGATCTCGTCGGCGTTCCGGTCGTCCTGCCCGCGGCCCAGCGCAATAGCGAATGGGCGCAGGCGGGTGGCACCGCTGGCAAGGCCTCCGGCCATCTCGCGCTGGCCGAGATGCCGGTGCGGGCGTGGTCCACGCAGATCGCCGGTTCGAGCGAGCGCCGCCGCCTGGCCGCATCGCCCGTAGTCGGCGCGGGCAAGCTTTATGCCGTCGACACCGATGGCGTCATCCACGCATTCGATGCTTCGAGCGGAGCGAGCCTGTGGAACCACCGCACCGAGCTCGACGGCGGGCTCAAGGCGACCGCTTTCGGCGGCGGGGTTTCCTATGCCGACGGGCGCGTCTTCGCCACCAATGGCGCGGGCGACGTCCTGGCAATGGATGCGAACACCGGTGCCGAATTGTGGAAGGTCAAGCCCGGCGGCCCGTTGCGCGGTGCGCCGACGATCGCGTTCAACTCCGTCTACGTGACGTCGCAGGACAACCAGATTTTCGCCCTCGATGCGGCCGACGGCAAGCTCAAATGGCAGGAATCGGGGTCCGCTTCGCAGGCCGGCGTGTTCGGTGTCGCCGCTCCCGCTGCCGGACAAGGTACGGTCATCGCCGGCTACTCCTCGGGCGAGCTCGCCGCCTATCGTTACGAGAACGGTCGCGTCCTGTGGACCGATGCCCTGTCGCGCACCTCGATCTCGACCCAGGTCGGAACTCTTGCAGACATCGACGCCGATCCGATCATCGATGCCGGCCGCGTCTATGCGCTCGGGCAGGGCGGACGCATGGCCGCCTACGAGCTCACCACCGGCCAGCGCATCTGGGAACTGAATCTTGCCGGGATCTCGACCCCGGCCATCGCCGGCGAGTGGATCTTCACGCTGACCGACGATGCCCGCCTGCTTGCGATCGCGCGGGCCACCGGCAAGGTGCGGTGGATCACCCAGCTCGCGCGTTACCGCGACGAGGAAGACAAGAAGGGCCCGATCTTCTGGACCGGTCCGGTGCTTGCCGGAAACCAGCTGTGGGTCGCGAGCAGCGAAGGCGAGATTTACCGCATCAGCACGGGCGAAGGTTCCGCCGCGATGTTTACCGATATCAAGGATTCGGTTTCGCTCGCGCCGATCGTGGCCGAGGGTACGCTTTACATCCTCGACGACAGCGGCCGGATCACGGCCTGGCGTTGAATGCGCTGACGGCGGGTTTCGCGCCCTAGAGCGCGATGCCCTCGTCGGTCGTATACATCCGGATATCGCGATCGGTCATCCCTGCATCGGCGGTTGCCGTGCGCCAGTCGGCCATGTGAGCGGACTTGCCATGCGCCTTCAGCGCATCGAGATCCCGCCACGCTTCCGATACGTGCATCACGTCGGGATCGAGAAGATCCTGCGCAAAGGCGTAACGGATGCAGCCGTCTTCCTTGAGCGTTTCGGCGATCATCGTCTCGATCGCGCCCTTCAGTTCGGCAAGTTTGCCGCCCGGCGCACGCACCGTTCCCACAACCAGGATCATCGTCTCTCTCTCCCTCAGAAACTGTATTTGTACACGCGACTTATGTCGCCGTTCCATTCACCGTGATACTTGTCGAGCAGGCGCTGCGCCGGGACCTTGCCGCTGGCGACGATCTCGTCGAGCGTTTCAAGGAAGCCGGTTTCGTTGTCGCCGCTCTCGTTCAGGCGCGCGCGGGCCGACAGTCCCTGTCTCGCGATCGCGAGCACGTCCCGTGCGAGGTCCTGCAGCCGCCCGCCCCCGGGGATGGGTGCATCGAGAGCAAGCCTCGGCACGGTATTGCGCAGCTCTTCGCGCTCTTCCAGCGACCAGTCCTTGACCAGTTCCCAGGCGGCATCGAGAGCGGCATCGTCGTAGAGCAGGCCGACCCACAGCGCGGGCAGGGCGCAGATGCGGCTCCACGGGCCGCCATCGGCACCACGCATTTCGAGGAAGCTCTTGAGGCGAACTTCAGGGAAGGCTGTCGAAAGATGATCCCACCAGTCGCTCTGCGTCGGTTTCTCGCCCGGCAGGACGGATAGCTTACCCTCGAGGAAGTCGCGGAAGCTCAACCCCGCGGCATCGATGTATTTCCCGTCACGGAAGACGAAGTACATCGGCACGTCGAGCATGTAATCGACGTAACGCTCGTAACCGAAGTCCTCGTCGAAGACGAAGGGGATCATGCCGGTGCGGTGCGGGTCGGTGTCCGACCAGATGTGGCTGCGATAGCTGAGGAAACCGTTGGGCTTGCCTTCGGTGAAGGGGGAATTTGCGAACAGCGCGGTGGCGACCGGTTGCAAGGCCAGGCTGGTGCGGAACTTCTTCACCATGTCCGCCTCGCTGCCGTAATCGAGGTTCACCTGGATCGTGCAGGTACGCAGCATCATGTCGAGGCCGAGGGTGCCGACCCGCGGCATGTGCCGCATCATGATCTCGTATCGACCTTTCGGCATGATCGGCAGCTCGTCGCGCGTCTTGTCGGGCCACATGCCGAGGCCGAGGAAACCGACGCCGCAGCGCTCCCCGATCTTCTTGACCTGGGTCAGGTGGCGGCCGGTTTCGGCGCAGGTCTGATGGAGGTTCTCGAGGGGTGCGCCCGACAGTTCGAGCTGGCCGGCGGGTTCGAGGCTGACCGTGCCGTCGTCGCCGCCCATGGCGATGACCTTGCCGTTTTCCTCGATCGGATGCCAGCCGAAGTCCTGCAAGTTCAGCAGGATGTCGCGGATACCGCATGGCTCGTCATAGGCGGGCGCGTGGTGATCGTAATCCTTGTAGACGAGCTTTTCGTGCTCGGTCCCGATGCGCCAGGCCTGCCTGGGCTTCTCCCCGTTCGCCATCGGCGCGATGAGTTGATCGCGCGACTCGATAACCGGATCGTCAGCGTCCGAGATGCCCCTTGTGCTCATGCCGGTGGCATTAGGAAACCGAATGCGGCGTGCAAAGCTATTTCGACCAATCGCCCTTGGCGGCCATCCAGGCGGCGGTCCCAGCGATCGCGGCGGTCTCGCCGCGCAGGATGCGCGGACCGAGGGTGATGGGGTGGGCATTGGGGTGCGCCCGAATCGCCTCGCGCTCGGCGTCGTCGAAGCCGCCTTCGGGTCCGATCAGCAGGGCAGCGGGGGGTGGATGACTCGCAAACTGGTCGAGCGCCGGGGCGCCGCCGGTCTCGTCGGCGAAAAACAGCGCACGGTCTGCCGGCCAGTCGCGCAGCAACGCGTCGAGCTTTGCCGGCGAGGCGATTTCGGGAAGTGCAGTCCGCGCGCATTGTTCGGCCGCCTCGGTCACGATGGTCCGGGCCCGGTCGAGGTTGAGCTTGTCGGCTACGCACCGCCGCGTCACGACCGGCTGGATCAGGGCGGCTCCGAGTTCGGTCCCCTTCTCGAGGACGAGGTCGAAGCGATCCTTCTTGAGCAGGGCCGGACACAGCCAGAAGTCCGGCACGGCCTCCCGCACCCGCAGCCGCTCGCCGACTTCGAGCGTCACCTGCCGCTTGCCGACCTCGCGCGCTCTCGCCACCCATTCGCCGGTGAGGTCGTCGCACAGGATGACCGCGTCACCTTCGCCGAGCCGCATGACGCGGGCGAGATAGCTCGCCTGGTTCCCGTCCACCGTCACCATGCCTCCCTCGGCCAGTTCCTCGGATACGAACAGGCGCGGCGCGCTTTTCGGGGGCCAGGCGGGCGTTGCGGGCATGGCTTCCCTGTTGGCCATCGGGACGGTAGGAGGCAAGCCATGTCCGCCCAGGATATCGTTCCCGACACCCAGCATCGCGGGCTGGTCGCGCGTCTGCCGCAGCTGCCGCGCGATCTTGCGCAGCTGGCGCGGTTCGACCGGCCGATCGGCTGGTGGTTGCTGTTCTGGCCCTGCGCCTGGGGCGTCTGGCTAGCAGGGGGCGGCGCGCAATGGCCGCTGGTCGCGTGGCTGCTCGTCGGCAGCATCGCGATGCGCGGCGCGGGCTGCGTCTACAACGACATCGTCGACGCCGATCTCGACCGCAAGGTGGCGCGCACGGCGAGCCGCCCGGTCGCGAGCGGGCGCGTCTCGGGAAAGCTGGCATGGATCTGGTTGCTGGCGCTGTGCGCGGTGGGCCTGGTCGTCCTCCTCCAGCTGCGGTGGGAGGCGCAGCTCGTCGCCCTGGCGAGTATCGCGCTGGTCGCCGCCTATCCTTCCATGAAGCGGATCACCTGGTGGCCGCAGGCCTGGCTCGGCATGGTCTTCACCTGGGGGCTGCCGGTCGGCTGGGCCGCGCTGCGCTGGGACAATTGGGACGTGCTCGCCGCCATGTACGCGGGCGCGGTGTGCTGGGTCATCGGCTACGATACCATCTACGCGCTCCAGGACCGCGAGGATGATGCGCTGGTCGGCATTCGCAGTTCGGCCCTGCGCATGGGCGCGCGCGTCAAGGCCGGGGTGGGTATCTTCTACACACTGTCGGTCGCATCATGGGCGCTTGCCTTCTGGTTGTATCGAGCGGACTGGATCGCGTTGCTGGCGCTGGTTCCGGCCGCGCTTCACCTGCTGTGGCAGGTCTCGACGCTCGATCCGCAAGACCCGGACAATCCGCTCGCCCGCTTCCGATCCAACCGCATGGCGGGCGCGCTGGTCGCGGCCGCCTGCTTCGTGGTCGGCAACGCCTGATGTGCAATCTCTACCGCATGACCAAGAGCGCGTCCGAAGTCGCCAAGTGGTTCGAGGCGATCGACGGGCTGGGCGGGGCCAATTTCGGCTCGGAGGTCTATCCCGGTTATCCCGGTGCCGTGGTCGCCGAGGGGATCGTCAAGCAGATGACCTGGGGCTTCCCGTTGCAGATGAAGGGCAAGCAGGGTCAGCCACTCAAGCCCAAGCCGGTCAACAACGCGCGTACCGACAAGCTCGAGAGTTTCTTCTGGCGTTACAGCTTCGAAGAACGGCGCTGCCTGATCCCTGTCACCGCATGGGCCGAGGCCGAAGGGCCGAAGGGCGGCAAGACGCGCACCTGGCTCACCCGGCCGGACGCGGACCTGTTCGCGGTCGCGGGCGTCTGGCGGCAATCGGACGAATGGGGCGAGGTCTATTCGATGGTGATGACCGATGCCTGCGGGGCCGCGGCGGAATGCCATACGCGCATGCCGGTGTTGCTCGCGGGCGAGGATCACACGACCTGGACGGACGGCTCGCCGCAAGAAGCCCTGGCCTTGTGCAAGCCTTGGGAAGGCGATCTCGTGCTCGATCGCACAGAAGAACCCTGGGCGGGCGGGGCAACGCAGGCACGACTCCTGTGAACAAACCGGCGCGGGCGCTTTACCTGCAACCCGCCAGTTGCATGATTGGCGCATGGCCGACCCGTTCCATGCCCTTGCCGACCCGACTCGCCGATCGCTTCTCGATCGGCTCTACGCCGGCGGCGGGCTGACGCTGCGCAAGATGTGCGACGGTCTGCCGATATCGCGGCAGGCCGTCTCCAAGCACATTCGCGTTCTCGAGGAAGCGGAACTGGTCGTCGTGGTTCCGCGCGGGCGCGAAAAGTTGCACTATCTCAATCCAGTCCCGCTGGCGAAGATCGCCCATCGCTGGATCGGCAAGTTCGAGGACGTGCGGATCGATGCACTGGCGGACTTGCGCGACTGAGCCGGCTTTAGCGCCGGAAACAGCGGCTCCCTGACGATCGGGTCGAACATCACGAATCTCCCGCGTAACTGACGACCTCGAATTCGATGCCGTCCCAGTCGAAGAAGTAGAACCGCTTGCCCGGCTCGTAATCGTCGTGGCCGAACGGCGCGAGCCCGTGCCTGATCACGACTGCCTCCGCCGCGTCGAGGTCGTCGACCAGCAGGCCGACGTGGTTCAGCGGTTCGCCTTTCTCGTATCGCCCGACCGGGTGGTCGTCGGTGTAGAGGGCCAGATAGGTTTTTTCCTCGCCCAAATGGATGGTCATTCCGCCAGCCGACGCCTTGCCGCTCCAGCGCTCGTGCCAGCCGAGCATTTCGGCGAACAGCGCGGCACTGCGCCGGTTGTCGCTGACGGTGAGATTGACGTGTTCGATCTGGCCTTTGGGCATAGTTGCACTCCTTGTCTTGCCGGCTCCGTCGAGACGAGGAACCTTCGGCGAGTCGGTGTGCTTGCCTTTGTGCAACCTCAAGCTAAGTTGAGGTCAAGCTTGCAGATTCCGATGAGGATGATCGATGAAACCGAACGAAGCGCTGACGATCGGCGACCTGGCGCAGCGCACCGGGCTGTCGGTGTCGGCGATCCGCTTCTACGAGGACAAGGGTCTGGTGGAGCCGTTCCGCACGGCGGGCAACCAGCGGCGCTACCTGCGATCGGACATTCGCCGGCTCAGCTTCGTGCTCATCGCGCAGCGGCTGGGGCTGGCGCTGGGCGAGATCGAAGCCGAACTGAAGAAGCTGCCGATGGGCCGCAACCCGACGGCGCGAGACTGGCGACGGATCAGCCTCTCCATCCGCAAGACGATCGACACGCGGATCGATGAACTGCAACGCACGCGCGACAATCTCGACGGCTGCATCGGCTGCGGCTGCCTCAGTCTCAGGAAGTGTACGCTCTACAATCCGGGTGATGCGAAGGGAGCCGAAGGGCCCGGCCCGCGCAACGTGCTCGCCTGAGCCCGGTGGTCAGCGTTCCGGACCGAGTTCCGGATCGAGGTCGCGCGGCCGGGCGAAATGCACGAGCTTGCCGCAGCCGTCCTTGATGTCGGCCCAGTCGTCGATCGCCAGTTCGAACACGGCGAAGGTCGCCGTCGGAAACTTGGTCGCCGCTTCGTCGAACAATTCGTTCTCGTTCGATGGCGAGACGAGCGCGAAAAGCATTTCCTGCAACCCCGGATTGTGGCCCGCGAGCAGCAGCGCTTTCGCATCGCCACCCTGTTCGCGGATGACCTCGGCGATCGTGTCGGAGGTCGCGAGATAGAGACGTTCGTCGAACTCGGGCTGCTCGTGCGGGAAGGCATCGGCCATGGTCTGCCTGACGCGTGCAGCCGGGCTGGCGACGATCCGGTCCCAGCTGATGCCGTGATCCTCGATATGCTGACCGATCAGGACCGCGCCGCGCCGCCCGCGGTCGTTGAGCCCGCGATCGTAATCGCGATTGCCCATGTCGTCCCAGTCCGACTTCGCGTGGCGCAGGAGGCCGAGGATCTTCACGTGGCGCTCTGTTCCCATGATTGGTCGACCGGGGGGCCGACTTCGCTCTCGACGACAGGCGAAACACCTTTGCCGACCCGTTGTAAAGCCTCCTCGAGCGTCAACCTGATGACGGGGGTCCCCGACGGGAAAGCGCTCAACAGGCGGCTGGGGAAGGCGGGCGACAGCATGACGAAGTGGCCGCGGTCGTCCTTGCTGCGGATCAGCCGGCCGAATGCCTGGGCAAGGCGTGCGCGGATCAGCCGGTCGTCATAGGCGCTGCCGCCGTTCGCCGCGCGCCGCGCCCGATGGAGAATATCGGGTCTTGGCCAAGGCACCTGTTCCATCACCACGCAGCGCAGCGATTCTCCCGGTACGTCCACCCCGTCGCGCAAGGCATCGGTGCCCAGCAACGAAGCGCGCGGATCGTCGCGGAAGATGTCGACCAGCGTGCCGGTATCGATCGGATCGACGTGCTGCGCATAAAGCGGCAGGCCCTCGCGCGCGAGCCGGTCTGCAATGCGGCCATAGACCGCGCGCAGGCGCCGGATGGCCGTGAACAGACCCAGCACGCCGCCGTCCGATGCCTCTATCAGCTTTGCATAGGCGCCGGCGAGCGCGGGCAGATCGCCCTTGCGGATGTCGGTGACGATCAGCACTTCGGCGCGGTTGGCATAGTCGAACGGGCTTGCCGCGTCAGCACAGCGCGGCGCGAGCTCGATGTGCGGTGCACCACTGCGCGCGATCGCGGTCTCCCATTCGATGCCGTCCTCGCCGCGATCGCACAGGGTTGCGCTGGTCAGCATGACGCCATGCGAAGGTTCGAGCACGACCTTGGCGAAGGGCTTCATCGGGTCGAGCCAGCGGCGATGAATGCCGATATCGAACTCGCGCGCCTCCGAACGATCGACAGCAAGCCAGTCGACGAACTCCGGGTCGGCGGGGCCACCCATCCGTGCGAGCAGCGATTCCCAGGCGGCCAGCAGGTCGATCCGCCAGGCGAGTGAGTGGCGCGCACCGTCGATCCGCGCACGACCTTGTGCGTCCAGCCAGTCGGGCGGTTCGGCGACGATCGCCTCCAGCCGCACGGCCAGTTTGACCAGTGGCTGCCGGATGGCGGCGAGCGCGCTTTCGGCCTGGCCGGCCAGTTCGACGAAATTGCCCTCGAGCCCGCTGGCCTCGGTCTCGATACCGTAACCTGCCTCCTGCCCGCCGCTCTCGTCGCGAGCGTAGGTCAGCGCGCGCACCGCGCCGAGCAGCGCTTCGATCGGGCCGGATGGCGCATTCTCGCCCAGCCGTGCGAGCCAGCCTTCCGACGGAAGGGCTTCGGCAGCGGTGACCGCCGCCTCGACGGCATCGCCGCCTGCCTCGTCATAGCTCGCCACATCGGCCAGCCGGGCCGCCAGTCCGCGCCGTCTCCCGCGAGAATTGCGCTCCGGCCCGATGATCCAGCGGCGCAGTTCGATCGTTTCCTGCCCGGTGAGCGCTGCGGAAAAGGTCGAATCCGCCGCGTCGAAAACATGATGGCCCTCGTCGAACACGATCCGGGTCGGGCGCTGGGCGTGATCGCGCCCTCGTGCCGCGTTGACCATGACGAGTGCGTGGTTGGCTATGACGAGATCGGCCTGCGCGGAAGCGCGCGCGGCGTGTTCGATGAAGCATTTGCGGTAATGCGGGCAGCCCGCGTAGACGCATTCGCCGCGCTGGTCGGTAAGCGCCTGGATACCGCGCTTGCGGAACAGCGTACCCAGCCAGCCGGGCAAGTCGCCGCCGATCATGTCGCCGTCCGCGCTGTAGGCAGCCCAGCGCGCGACCAGCTGGGCCAGGATCGCGGCCCGACCGCCGAAACCGCCCTGCAGCGCGTCTTCGAGATTGAGCAGGCAGAGGTAATTCTCGCGGCCTTTGCGCACGACGACCGGACGCGTGCCGTCGGGCCGCCGGTCGGGCCACGCACGCCTCGCTTCGGACTTGAGTTGCCGCTGCAGGTTCTTGGTAAAGGTCGAAACCCATACGGTCCCCTGGGAGGCTGCCGACCAGAGCGATGCGGGGGCGAGGTAGCCGAGCGTCTTGCCGATGCCGGTGCCTGCTTGCGCCAGCAGCATGTGCGGACGCCCGCGCTCGGCCCGGGGGGCGAATATCGATCCGGCCGACTTCGTATAGGCGACCTGGCCCTGCCGCTGTTCCGCACCTTCGCCGGTCAGACGGGCGAGCTGCGCGGCGGCTTCTTCCTCGTCGATCATGACCTGGGCAGGTTGCGGGCGCTCGGCCGTTTCCTCCCACTCGGGCAGGCGCGAGAATAGCCATTTCTCGGCCTTCGCCGGTTTTTCGACGAAGGGCACCAGCAGCGGCGCCCAGGACCAGCGCATCCGCAGGAGCGACTGGAGTGTGGACCACGCCCCTTCGCGCTCGTCCCATTCCCGGCGCTCGCAGCGGGTCAGCAGTGCGGAGGCTGCCTGCTGGAGCAGGGCAGGGACCTCGTCGTCGCTAGCCGGTTCTTGCATATCGAGCGCGTGGGCCATCCCCTTCGCGGTGGGCACGCAAAACTTCGCCGGGTGAACGAAGGCGAACAGTTCCAGCAGGTCGAGGCCGGACAGGTCGGGATAGCCGAGCCGGTTGGCAACCAGCGGCGCATTGAGCAGCAGCACCGGTGTATCCGCCGCCGCCATGATCGCCTCGCCCTTGGAGCAGCCCCTGGTCTGGCCACTGCCATCGCGCAGCCAGGTGCCGGCATGGCTGGCATGGAGGGCGGGCAGCGTAGGCGGTTGGCTGTGCGCGGTCACTCCGCCGCTATGGAAAGGGCGGAACGAAAAGTAAACGCCAGCCTCGAACCAGCCCGTGGACTGTGCCGTCAGGCGGCTGTCCTGTACCGCTGCCACTGCTCGTGCATCGCAGCGAACCGCCTGGCCTCGTCGGCATAGCGACGGATTGCGCGTTCTATCCCGCGCGATGTTTCCGCGAGCCGATCGTCGCCGAACAGCGGAGCCGTGCCGGCAAGATCGTGGGAACCCCTGGCAATGCGTTCCCAGTCGATCGGCACGCCGCCGCTCGACGCTTCGTCGAGCCGTGCGATGAAGCCGTCGCGCTGGGTCTCGTACAGTTTCTCGAGATCGCGCAGCAGCGCCTCCTCGTCGAGGATCGCAGCATTGCGTGCGCACTCGCGGCAAGCGGCTTCGCCTGCCGACGTTTCCATCGGTCCCATTCGTGATTTCCCTTCCGTCCAGCGCGCATTAGCTGCCGGCTCTGCGGTCTCTCAATCGGTGGAATCACCTATGTTGGTAGTAACCTTGCCGAGGCCTGGCGGAGGCTTTCGCGCTTGCAACATTTGCACCCTTGGGCAAAAGCCGCCGACCATGAGCGATACCGAACTGATGCAAGCCGCCCGAGACTCCAAGGCCTGGCCGTTCCAGGAGGCGATGCGGCTGGTCAAACGCTATCCCGAAGGCAAGCCGGGTGGCGAACCAGTGCTGTTCGAGACGGGCTACGGCCCCTCGGGCCTGCCGCACATCGGTACCTTCCAGGAGGTCTTGCGCACGACGCTGGTGCGCCGTGCCTACGAGGCGATCATCGGCGCTAGGCCCGAAGACGGCAAGACGCGGCTGGTCGCCTTCTCCGACGACATGGACGGACTGCGCAAGGTGCCCGACAACATCGCCAACAAGGCCGTTCTCGAGGCAAACCTGCACAAGCCGCTTTCGCGCATTCCGAGCCCCTTCGGCGACGAGCACGAAAGTTATGCCGCGCACAACAACGCGATGCTGCGCGAATTTCTCGACCGCTTCGGATTCGATTACGAATTCGTCGCGTCCTCCGACCGCTACAATTCCGGTGCCTTCGACGAGGCGCTGCGCCAGGTCCTGCGGCACAACCAGGACATCCTCGACATCATGCTGCCGACGCTGCGCGAGGAGCGGCGGCAGACCTACTCGCCGATCCTTCCGATCTCGCCCGCCACGGCCCGGGTGCTGCAGGTTCCGGTGGAAGTGGTCGATGCCGATGCCGGCCTGATCCGCTTCACCGACGAGGACGGCACGGTCGTCGAGCAGAGCGCGCTCGGCGGACAGGCCAAGCTGCAATGGAAGGTCGACTGGGCGATGCGCTGGTACGCGCTCGGCGTCGATTACGAGATGTACGGCAAGGATCTCACCGACAGCGGCATCCAGTCGGGCAAGATCGTCAAGGTGCTCGGCGGGCGCAAGCCGGAAGGCCTGATCTACGAGATGTTCCTCGACGAAAAGGGCGAGAAGATTTCGAAGTCTAAGGGCAACGGGCTGACGATCGAGGAATGGCTCGAATACGGCAGCGACGACAGCCTCGCCTTCTACATCTTTCCCAACCCCAAGAGCGCCAAGCAATTGCATGCCGGGGTGATCCCGCGCGCGATCGACGATTACTGGCAGTTCCGGGCCAATCTCGCCGACCAGCCGCTCGACAAGCAGCTGGGCAACCCGGTGTGGCACCTGGCACGGGTGAACGGCGGCTTCCAGGGCGCGGAAGCGCCTGGCGCGGGCGATACGCTGCCGGTCACCTTCGGCTTGCTGCTCAACCTGATCGGCGTGCTCGGCGCCGAAGCGAACAGGGAACAGGTCTGGTCCTACCTCGGCAACTATGTCGAGGATGCCGATCCCGACGCCCATCCCGAGCTCGACGCGCTGGTGACCAATGCGCTGGCCTACAACCGGGAATTCGTCGCTCCGTCGCTGGTCAAGCGGGCTCCTGCGGCCAATGAAGCGGCGGGTTTGCGCGCACTGGATGCCGCTCTGGCGGATGCGGCTCCGGACACGAGCGCGGAAGATCTTCAGACGATCGTCTACGAAATCGGAAAAGACGAGGCATTGTCTTTCGATAATTTACGCGATTGGTTCCGGGCTTTATACGAAACGCTCCTCGGTTCGGCGCAGGGGCCGCGAATGGGCAGTTTCATCAGCCTGTACGGCATCGACAACACGCGCAAGCTGATCGCGGAGGCGCTCGACCGGGAGTAGGATCGAGAGGGTCGCATGAAGTCGAAGTCTGACTACGATGGTTCGGTCCCGGATATACGCTCCCCGGGAGACGCCGCGAACGTGGAGATGGACGCACTGCGCGTCGATGCGGCACGCCTGTTCGTCCAGACCAGCGAGCAATCGCGCATGGCGATGTGCCTGTCCGATGCACGCGCACCCGATTTCCCGATCGTCTATGCCAATCGGTCCTTTGCGAACCTGACCGGCTATTCGGTACCCGATGCGGTGGGTCGCAATTGTCGCTTCCTGCAAGGTCCCGAAACCGATCCGGAGGCGGTAACACGATTGCGCGGGCTCATCGAACGGGCCGAGTATGGCGTGGTCGACATCCTGAACTACCGCAAGGACGGCAGCAGCTTCTGGAACGCCGTTCACATCGGCCCGATCTTCGGCGATGCTGGCCAGCTCGAATATTTCTACGGCTCTCAATGGCATATCAGCGAAGTTGTCGCCAATCGCGAGACGCAGCTTCCGCAGGACCGGATCGCGCGCGAGTTGCGGCACCGGACGGACAACCTGTTTGCGGTCATATCCGCCATCGTGCGCCTCAGCGCTCGGGGTTCGGATGACGTCGCGAGCCTGTCCGAGAAGCTGACCCAGCGGATCGCCGCCTTGGGGACTGCGCATCGGATTTCGATCGACAGCGAAGCCCGCTCTGACCAGGAAAGCGATCTGAGGACGCTCGCCCGGGAAATCCTGGCGCCCTACGCGAACGACAACACCAGGCGTATTGCCATATCGCGCGAAGACGTCCTGCTGCCGTCGAAGGCGATCACGCCGATCGGCCTCGCCTTGCACGAGCTTGCGACAAACGCGCTGAAGTACGGATCGCTCAGCGTTGCGGGCGGCGAACTCGACGTGTCGTGGCACACCGAGGACAACCTGTTGCGGATCGTCTGGAGCGAGCGGGGCGGGCCGACCGTCGTAGAGAAACAGGCTTCGCCATCCGATCGAAAAAGCGGCAGCGGCTCGCGCATCATCGCCGGTGTGCTGGGCAGCCTTAAGGGCACGATCGACTTCGACTACCGTCCCGAAGGCCTGCGCGCGGACCTCTGTATTCCGGTCGACTAGACCTCGCGCACGGCGCGGTTAGTTCCACTTGCGCGTGCGATACCACTTGGTGATGACGTATTTGACGCCGCGGATCACCGGTGTTCCGGCGTGCATCGTGTCCTCGTTGGGCGATCCGTCGGGAAGCGCATTGTTCCAAACCAGCAACACGCCGGGCTTGGGGTCGATCTTGATTCCGACTTCCGTGAAATGCGTTTCGCCGCCTTCTTCGACCTCGTTGAGGAACGCCATCGTGGTCCAGCAACGTTGCCCGCCGCGCTTTCGCTCGAGCTGCCAGTAGGTCTCGCTCGTGTAGAACCAGTCGTTGTGCGGCTTGAACTGCTGGCCGGGCAGGTATCGCTGGCCCTGGATCGTCTCTCCCGTGATCGGGTTGACGCCAAGCAGGTCGTCGATCCTTCTCGAAATGCTCCGGATGAAACTGTCTTCCGGGTCGAAATCTCCCGAATAGCTCGTCCTGAACCCGGTCGCGTAAGCGTCGTCGTCGAACAGCTCGCTCGGCCGGGCAACCTGGTCGATCATGGTGATCAGCCGCTTGCATTCGTCGGCGTCGAGGAAATCGCCGATGGCGAAGATTTCCGCCTTGTCGGTCGGTATCTTGTATGCCTCGGGATTGGCTTCCAGCCTGGCGCGGACCTGGGCGCCGACGCGCTTGAGAGCATCCTGGTCGGGAATGATGGTTTTCGATGCCATGCCAGACCGATAGCAAAGCGTGGACACATCGCAACGCCGAGCTTGCCGGTCCAACGTCCGATGCTAGTCTTTCGTCGATCAAATCGAGAGGATCTGACGATGAGTGCTGCTTCGCAACGACGTTATTCTACCGGTGCCATGGTGTTCCACTGGCTGATCGCCATCGCGGTGATCGCGAACTGGTGGATCGCCGAGCAAGCGCACGACCTGCCCCAGGCTGAACGCGGCGCACTGATGGGGTGGCACTTCACCATCGGCATTACGATCCTCATCCTGACGGTGCTGCGGATCGTCTGGCGAGTGACCCATCCGGTCCCACCCATGTCCGATCGTCACGCGGGGTGGGAGCGGTTCCTCGCCCGGGCCACCCACACCCTGTTCTACATCCTGCTGATAGGACTGCCGCTCGGTGCATGGATCGGCCTGTCGGGATATGACTCTGCGATCAGCTTCTGGGGTCTGTTTTCCATTCCGGCGCTTCCCGTCGGGTTCGGCGAGGAAACCGGGCACGAAATCCTCGAACTGCACGCCAGCGGCGGCACGTTCATGATGATTCTCGTCGTGCTTCACGTACTCGGTGCGCTGAAACACCAGTTCATCGATCGCGACGGCGAACTCTACCGGATGCTACCTTTCGGCCAGCCGAAGGGCTGACGCCAGACTGGTGCAAGAAAGAACCCCCGCCGGCCTCGTGGCTGGCGGGGGTTCTGCTTGTCCGGAGAGACTGTCCTACCAGAAGAAGTCGTAGATCACGTCAACCACTTCGCCGGTCCAGGTGTCGACCAGCAGGACGTCGTCGTAATATCTCACCCAGCGGTAATCCCCATAGACTGGCGGCAGGCGATAACGCCACGGATCGCTGATCCAGTACCGGCTGCCGAAGAACAGGTTGTCGAGATAGAACCCGATGCTGAGCCGGCTGTAGCGATGGCTGCGATAGGGCGAGTAGTAGCGCCCGACGTGGAAAATGTTCCGGTTCGAATAGCGGTAACGGCTCCAGTTGTAGCGGTTGTGATCCCGCCAGCGCCGGTCCCAGTTGCCGTGCCGCGAGCTGCGATAGCGATCGCCGTCGCGGTAGCGGCTGCCTTCGTGCTGGCGATAGCTGCCGTCCCGATAGCGGTCGCGCCCGTCGCGATAGCGGATTCCATCGCGATCATGCCCGGCGGAACGATCGCCTTCGCGAATTCCGTCGCCGCGACCGTCGCGATACGTGCGGTTGCGCGCGTAATCGGTGTAGCTGCGATTGCGCTCGGCGCGATCGTCGCGGTCACGATCGCCCCCACGGTTGGCGTAGGGGTTCTGCACGTCCCTGACGCGTGCCTCGGCCTGACGCTCGCCGCGGTTCGACTGGTTCCAGTCGCGACCGTTGCGCTCCTGCGCGGTCTCCGATCGGCGGTCCGACCGGTTCCACTCGCGGCCCTGGCGTTCGGACTGATTCCACTCGCGGCCGGAGCGCTGCTGGGCAATTTGCGCACGCTGGCGCGCCTGCTCCATGGCACTGCGATCGGGGCGTTCTGCATTGCGCAGGCTCGGCCGTTCGGCGCGTTGCTGCTGCTGTGGCTGGCGCTCCACACGCTGTTCGCGCTGGCGCTCGATCCGCGGCCCGCGCTCCTGCACGCGTGCCTCGCGACGGTCCTGCCGCGCCTGCTGACGTTCCGCCTTCTGGGCGAAGCGACCGTCGCCCCGATCCTGGGCAGCGGCGTCGGCGGGCAAGGCGGTGAGCGCGAGCGCGCCGGCAACGACGCTCATCGCGCCAGTCTTCAAATAGGCCTTCATGGACATGAGGCGGCTCCTGGTGTTGATGCCGCTCCCACCAGTGCGGCGCTGTAGATGTAACGGGTTGTAGCGAGTCGTCCTGACGCGGAACTGAACCGCTTGGTCGACCTGCCGTTCATATTGAGACATTCTTTTATGAACGCGGCAATGATTGACTTTCCGACGCCACACAGTCTGATGGCATGATGCAGACCCTTTCCCAAGTGCGAACGGATGTCGTCGCCCGACTCCACGCGGCCGCGCGTGATCGCACGTCGCCGATGCATACTCCGGTCGTTGCAACCGCCGACGCCGATGCGCGGATCATGGTATTGCGCGAGTTCGACGCGGAGCGCTGGATGCTGCGGTTCCACACCGACGCCCGCGCACCGAAGGTATCGACGATCGACGACGCAGCGCAGGTCACCGTGCTGTTCTACGACAAATCCGAAGGCATGCAGCTGCGTTGCCGGGGCAGGGCCCGGATCGAACGCGATACCCCCCTGGCGGACGCTGCTTGGTCGTCATCCGACAATTACGCACGGCGATGCTACCTCGGTTCCGCCCCTGGCGAGACGGTCGAAGGCCCGAGTTCGGGACTTCCCGAATGGATCGAAGGAAAGAAGCCGACCGACGAGCAACTCGCCCCCGTCCGGTCGAATTTCGCCGTGCTGCTGATCGAGATCGAGGAGGTCGACTGGTATCGTCTCGCCCATGACGGTCACCGGCGCGCGATCGTCGGGCCGCTCGGCGATGGACGGTGGCTCACCCCCTGACCGGCTGGGTGCTGAAACTGCTACGGTATTCGCCGTCGGGAAAATAAGACAAGCCAATGCCGCCCTTTGCCGCTATAGGGCCGCCGAACGGCATCGTCGGAGTATCCGCCTGATCGCCTCGAATTGCGCACCGTAAGCGTAAATTCTCGTATTCCCCCCTGTTTCTCTCCGTCGACATGACGGGGTGTTGCCCATTTGTGAGTTTGCATGTCCTTTCAAAATCTGCCGCCGATCCTCGGCGAGGCGCTGGCCGAACGCGGCTATTCCGACCTGACACCGGTCCAGGCCGCCGTTATCGATCCGCAAGCCCACGGGCGCGACCTCATCGTTTCGGCGCAGACCGGTTCGGGCAAGACCGTCGCTTTCGGCCTCGCGCTCGCCGACGAACTGCTGGGTGAAATTCGCGGCACGTCGCTGGTCGAAAAGCCGCTCGCACTCGTCATCGCTCCCACGCGCGAGCTGGCGCTGCAGGTCAGCCGCGAGCTCGGCTGGCTGTACGCCAAGGGTGGCCTGTCCATCGCCACCTGTGTCGGCGGCATGGACGCGAGCAAGGAACGCCGCGCGCTGCGCAGCGGACCCGCGATAGTGGTCGGTACGCCTGGCCGCCTGCGCGATCACCTCGAACGCGGCGCGCTCGACCTGTCGGGCCTCGTCGGCGTGGTGCTCGACGAAGCGGACGAGATGCTCGACATGGGCTTTCGCGACGACCTGGAGGAACTCCTCGACGCGACGCCCGATCGCCGGCGAACCCTGCTGTTCTCCGCAACGTTGCCGCAGCAGATCGTCCGGCTCGCCGAACGCTACCAGAGCAATGCCCTGCGCCTGTCGCTTGCGGGCGAAACCCGCGGCCACGGCGACATCGCCTATCAGGCGATCACCGTCGCGCCTTCCGAGATCGAAAACGCGGTGGTCAACCTGCTGCGCTTCCACGAAGCGGAAACCGCGATCTGTTTCTGCGCCACGCGAGACAGCGTCCGGCGGCTTCACGCGACCCTGCAGAACCGCGGTTTCGGCGTTGTCGCTCTGTCGGGCGAACATTCGCAAAGCGAACGCAACCAGGCGCTGCAGGCGCTGCGCGACCGGCGGGCCCGGGTCTGCGTCGCGACCGACGTGGCCGCCCGCGGCCTCGACCTGCCCAGCCTCAGCCTGGTGATCCACGTCGAGATCCCGCGCGATGCCGAAACGCTCCAGCACCGCTCGGGTCGCACCGGGCGTGCCGGAAAGAAGGGCACGGCCGCGATCATCGTGCCCTACAACCGACGCAAGCGGGTCGAGAGCATGTTGCGCGGCGCGAAGATTGCCGCAGAATGGATGGATGCGCCCTCCGCCGAAGCCATCCGCAAGCAGGACCATGTCCGCCTGATGGAAAAGCTGACCGAGCCGACGGAATACGACGAGGCCGATCGCGCAGTCGCGAGCGAGCTGATGGCGCGCATGACGCCGGAGGACATCGCGGCCGCGCTGGTGCAAGCGCACCGGGCCAAGATGCCGCAGCCCGAAGAACTGCTCGCCAACACGCCCGAAGCCCGGGAGAAGAGCAAGGGCGACCGGCATCGTCCCGGCTTCGAGGACATCGTGTGGTTCAAGATGGGAATCGGGCGTCGCCAGAATGCCGAACCGCGTTGGATCCTGCCCCTGATCTGCCGTCGCGGCCACATCACCCGTAACGAGATCGGCGCGATCCGCATCGGTCAGAACGAACTCTGGTTCCAGGTTCCGCGTCCGATTGCGCCCAAGGTTGCGGATGCGGTCGCCCGAACGGCGTCGACCGACGACGAACAGGACGCGATCCTGATCGAGGAATCACCCGAAGGCCCGCGCGTGGAAGCCCGCGAGAATCGCAAGCGCGGCGGTCCCAACGTCAGCGCCAAGCCTTACGGCAAAGGTCCGGGCGGCAAAGGTCCGGGCGGCAAGGGTACAGGCGGTTTCGGCAGGTCCGACAAGGCGGGCAAGCCCGGCAAACGCGGTCCGTTCAAAGGAAAGCCGGGTCGACTGCCGAAGGGTTAGGGCGGTCTTGTCGTCGGAGCGCACTCACCTGATCGCAAGGATCAGTACAACTCGGCGAGATCGAACTGTCCGGGCGCTACGCGCATGACACGCGAAGCAAATTCACGGGCTTCGGCAACCGTGATTTCGTCGCGCCCGGTGAGCACTACCTTTCCTGCGCCGCTTTCGCTCAGAAACCCGCTGCCCCCACCACCGCGGGTCTTGCCCGCAGCGAGCGCTTCTGCACGCATCAATGCGAGCAGTTCGCCTTTGTCGAGCTTGATCATGCGAGGGTCCTGTAAAGACCATCGC
Organism: Qipengyuania oceanensis; assembly: GCF_009827535.1. Lineage (NCBI taxonomy): Bacteria > Pseudomonadati > Pseudomonadota > Alphaproteobacteria > Sphingomonadales > Erythrobacteraceae > Qipengyuania > Qipengyuania oceanensis. Next base: position 163,500 of record NZ_WTYN01000002.1, read on the forward strand.
TTTTCAAATCGTTACCGCGTCAGTTTCTTGTAGGCGAGGCGCGTCGGACGATCCGCCGCGTCGCCGAGGCGGCGGCGCTTGTCTTCTTCATAGGCTTCGAAATTGCCTTCGAACCATTCGACGTGGCTGTTGCCCTCGAAGGCTAGGATGTGCGTCGCCAGCCGGTCGAGGAAGAAGCGGTCGTGCGAGATGACCACGGCGCAGCCAGCGAAATTCTCGATCGCCTCTTCGAGCGCGCCGAGCGTTTCCACGTCGAGGTCGTTGGTCGGCTCGTCCAGCAGCAGCACGTTGCCGCCGGTCTTGAGCATCTTGGCCATGTGGACGCGGTTACGTTCACCGCCCGACAGCTTGCCGACGTTCTTCTGCTGGTCGGCACCCTTGAAGTTGAACGCACCGACGTAGGCGCGCGTGCTGGTGTCGTGGCCGTTGACCTGCATGTAGTCGAGCCCGTCGGAGATTTCTTCCCAGACGTTATTGGTCGGCGTCAGGTCGTCGCGGCTCTGGTCGACATAACCGAGGTGGACTGTCTCGCCGATCTCGATCGTACCGCTGTCGGGCGTTTCCTGCCCGGTGATCATCCGGAACAGCGTGGACTTGCCCGCGCCGTTGGGTCCGATCACGCCGACGATTCCGCCCGGCGGAAGCATGAAGGAAAGGTTTTCGAACAGGAGCTTGTCGCCGTAGGCCTTGGAGATGTTCTTGGCCTCGATGACCTTGCCGCCGAGCCGCTCGGGCACCTGGATGACGATCTGCGCCTTGCCGGGCTTCCTGTCCTTCTGGCTTTCCTGCAGTTCCTCGAACTTGCGGATACGCGCCTTCGACTTGGTCTGGCGCGCGCTGGGCGTCTGCCGGATCCATTCGAGCTCGCGGCTCAATGATTTCTGGCGACCCGATTCCTCGCGGCTCTCCTGCTCGAGGCGCTTGGCCTTCTTCTCGAGGTAGGTCGAGTAATTGCCCTCGTAGGGATAGTAGGAGCCGCGATCGAGCTCGAGAATCCATTCCACCACGTTATCGAGGAAGTAGCGATCGTGGGTGATCATCAGCACCGCGCCGGCATATTCCTTGAGATGGTTTTCGAGCCACTCGACGCTTTCGGCATCGAGGTGGTTGGTCGGCTCGTCGAGCAGCAGGATCGAAGGCTTCTGGATCAGCAGGCGGGTCAGCGCGACGCGGCGCTTCTCGCCGCCCGAGAGGCTTTCGACGCCCATGTCCGACGGCGGGCAGCGCAGCGCTTCCATCGCGATCTCGAGCTGGTTGTCGAGCGTCCAGCCGTCGACCGCGTCGATCTTTTCCTGCAGCACGCCCATCTCTTCCATCAGCGCGTCGAAATCGGTGTCGTCCTGCGGATCGCCCATTTCGGCGGAGATGGCGTTGAAGCGATCGACCATGTCGGCGACGTCGCGCGCACCGTCCTTGACGTTTTCCAGCACCGTCTTGGAAGCATCGAGCTCGGGCTCCTGCGGCAGGTAGCCGACGGTGATGTTCTCGCCCGGCCAGGCCTCGCCAGAAAAATCGGTGTCGATGCCGGCCATGATCTTCATCAGGGTCGACTTGCCGGCGCCGTTCGGACCGACGATGCCGATCTTCGCGCCCTGGTAGAACTGGAGGTTGATGTTCGAGAGCACGGGCTTCTGCGCACCGGGAAAGCTCTTGGTCATGCCTTTCATGACATATGCGTACTGGGCGGCCATCGACGGGTCCTTCGGATGAATTTGCTGCTGTAAGAGAATCTGTGCGCGCAGATAGGGGGTCGCGTCCCGCGGGGCAAGGCGGGCGGGTGCTTGCGCATCGCGGTTTTGCCTAAAGGTTCGTTAACCTTGTGGGGGTAGGACCCGGGTTCGATTCATGGGGCCTCGGCTAGAGACAATGCAGCAGCAAATCCTCGGACTGGTCACTCCGGCCATCGCGATATTGTTCGCGATGACCTTCGTGATGCTGTGGGTGCGCAATCGCAAGGCGTCGCACATTCTCGCCTTCGCGATCGGCTATGTCGCCCTCGCTGTCGGCTTCGCGGTCTTCCATTATTCGCCCGATCCCAACGGTGCGGTCGCCACGCTGGTCATGCACCTCGTCTACTGCCTGTCGGTGTCGGCGATCTGCTGGGGTACCGGCTCGCGAGCCGGAGTTCGCATCCGGTTACGAACCATCGTGACCATTGCGCTGGTCAGCAGCGCGGTGATCTACATGGTCACCTTCAGCGACAACCACAATCCGCGACTCTATGCGGCCAACGCCACCTATGGCCTGCTGTTTGCCCTGACCGCGCAGATCCTCTCGCGCTCTGCCCGCAACGACACGATCGATCGCATCATCGTCCTGTTGCTGGCGCTGATCTCGGCGCAGTTCTTCGTCCGCGTGCCGATCCAGCTCGCGCTTCAAGGGCCGATGCTGGCCTCGGAATACCGGGAAAGCGTCTACTATTCGATGGTCATCGTCAGCGTCGCGATCGTCTCGCTGATGCTCGCGATGACGCTGGTGACGGCGTGCGTGGCCGACCAGATCACGGCCGTCCGCAAGGAAGCGGATACGGACGATCTTACGGGGCTGATGACGCGCCGCAGTTTCGAGGAAGCCGCCATCGAGATGCTGTCGAGCGCGGGCAATACCGATACGCCGGTTTCGCTCGTCGTCGCCGACATCGACCATTTCAAGCAGGTCAACGACATCTGGGGGCACCAAGCGGGCGACAATGCCATTGCCGCCTTCGGCCGGCTTGCAGTCGGGCTGACACGCGATTGCGACCTCGTCGGCCGGATCGGCGGCGAGGAATACTGCTTCCTGATCTGGAACTGCGATTCCGCGTCGTCCGTGCGGCTAGCGGACCGCGTGCGCAGCCGTTTCGCGACGCTCGCGATCGACGGCGTTTCACCCGACATGCGCATCACCGCGAGCTTCGGCGTGGCAACCTGGCGGACGGGCGAGGGCTACGGCCGGCTGTTCGCCCGTGCGGATGCAGCGCTGTATCGCGCCAAGGAACAGGGCCGGGACCGGGTGGTGGGCGAGCAGGTTACCCTGGCGCCCGACATCGTCGAGCCGCGCGATCTCGCTCCGACCGCAGCGGTCGGCTGACATCGAAGCCGCTTGCGGACGTGTGTTAGTCTGCTAAAACGGTTCGAATGGACGCCGAACCCGTTGCGAGCGAGCTGACTGCCCTCGATCCGAATTATCTCAAGGTCATGCGAATCCGCACCGGCTTGCAGGTCGTGCTGCTCGTCGGCGCGGGCATCGTGCTCGAGCTGGCGACCGATCTCGTACACGGGCTTTTCCTTCTGCCGCTCTCGCTTGTCGCCCTTGCGATCGTGATGGCGATCCCGCTGCGGCGTTATCGCCGCAAGGGCTTCGACATGGGCGACGACCGCTTGCGGATCGTGTCCGGATTCCTGTTCTACAGCGATACCATCGTTCCCTTCGGACGGGTCCAGCATCTGGACGTGTTGCAAGGCCCGCTCGAGCGTGCATTCAACCTCGCGACGCTGGTGCTGCATACGGCAGGAACGCATAATTCCAGCGTTTCGCTGCCGGGTCTTGCGCACAAGGATGCCGTGGCGATGCGCGAGACGATCCGCAGTCACATCAAGCGCGGAACGCTGTGAGCGAACCTGCCGGAAACGTCGATGCCCCCCGCAGGACCAGCCCGATCGGGTTGATCCCGCACTTGGTCAAGGGGCTGCGGCAAACGATCTTTCCCATCATCGCAGGGTGGTTCGCCATTCGATCGATCGACCTCGTGAACGTGATGGCGGTTCGCGGCATTCTCGGCATACTGGCTGTCATTCTGCTGGTGGTCATCCTCGATTGGTGGCGCCGGACGTACACGACGGGCCCCGACGACATCCGCGTCGAAAGCGGCCTTCTCAGCCGCAAGGCGCGCTCCGTTCCCTACGAGCGGATTCAGGATGTCAGCGTCGAACAGAATCTCGTCGCGCGGCTTCTCGGCCTGGCCGAACTCAGGTTCGAGACGGGTGCCGGGGGCAAAGACGATATCGCGCTCGCATACGTCAGCGAAGCGGAAGGCGAGCGGTTGCGCCGGCTGGTCAGGTCGCGGCGTGCGGAAGCAGCTGGAGACGCAGCGACTGGCGAGGAAGCAGAGGCTGCCAGGGCTGGCGAGGAGAGCGAAACCGAAGACGTCCTGTTCGCGATGTCGCCGGGCCGCGTGGCGCTGTTCGGCCTGTTCGAATTCTCGCTCGTGGTTTTCGGCGTCCTTGCCGGCCTTCTGCAGCAGTTCGATTTTCTGCTGCCGTTCGACATCTGGGCGGCATCGCAATGGCGCGACCGTTTCGGCGGTTTGGTCGGCTGGATGATCGGATTCGGCCTGCAGGCCCAGATCGTGGCCGCGGTCTTCGGCCTGATCTCGGTCGCAATCGTGGGCGTCCTCACTGGTGTCGCGCGGACGGCAGTGCGCGAATGGGGCTTCACGCTCACGCGCAGCGAGCGGGGCTTCCGGCGTCGTCGCGGCCTCTTCACGTGGACCGACGTGGTCATGCCGGTCCAGCGGGTCCAGGCCGGCATCGTGACCACCGGCTGGCTCCGGCGGTTGTGGGGATGGCACGGGTTGAAGTTCGTCAGCCTCGCCCAGGATTCGGGCGGCTCGAACCACGATGCGGCACCCTTCGCGCAGATGGAGGAAATCCTGCCTATCGTGGGCGAGGCGGCGCTGCGGATGCCGCCCGATACCACGCACTGGCATCGCGCGGTCGCTGCGCGCTGGCTGGTAGGCTTTGGCGCCTTGGCCCTCGTCACGCTCTACGCCGCAGCCATGGCGGGCTGGTGGATCGACCCGCTGGCCGGCGTTGCGGTCGCGGGCCTCGGGATCCCGCTGGTGGCGGCGCGGCAGTGGCTCGACTGGCGGCAATATCGCCATGCCCTCGATAGCGGGCAACTCTATTATCGCAGCGGGGTGTTCAGCCGGAAGCTGATGATCGCACCGCGCCAGCGGATCCAGTCGGTCGAGATCAGGCAGGGTCCGCTCGGTCGGCTTGCCGACTACGTCGAGCTTCATTTCGGGCTGCCGGGCGGGCACTTGCGCTTTGCCGGCGTGCGCCGGGCCGATGCCGAACATATCCGGGCAGAGGTGATGCGCGACATTGCCGCGACCGATTATTCGCGGCTCCAGGCCGACTTGGAGGCGTAGCGCGAAAGCAACGCCTGCCGGAAATCCGGTAAGCCGATTGCGCTGGAAATTGACCCATCGGGCAAATGCCGCGAGAGATCGCGCGTGCCGAGGAAGACGGGTCGCGCTTTTCGGGAGCGGTTAGCAGCGCGCAGCATCCGCGAACGGCGAAACGACAGGGACCATTCGACCATGACACGCATTTCCAAACTGCTCGCCGGTGCGGCGGGCTTTGCCATCGCTGGCGGCATCGGTGCCGCTCCCGCCGTCGCCCAGGACAGCAGCGGCATCGAGGAAGACGGCACGCTCGGCACGATCATCGTGACGGCGCAGCGCCGCGAGGAAAACATCCAGGACGTGCCGATCTCGGTCACCGCCATCGGCGAGGACCAGCTGGTCGCTCTGAACAGCGGCGGCGCGGACATTCGCGCGCTGTCTGGCAAGGTGCCCAGCCTGCTGGTCGAAAGCTCGTTCGGGCGGACGTTCCCGCGCTTCTACATCCGCGGGCTCGGCAACACCGATTTCGACTTCAACGCCTCGCAGCCGGTAAGCCTGGTCTATGACGACGTCGTGCTGGAAAACCCGATCCTCAAGGGCTTCCCGGTATTCGACATGCAACAGGTCGAAGTACTGCGCGGGCCGCAGGGCACGCTGTTCGGCCGCAACACGCCTGCCGGCATCGTCAAGTTCGATTCGGTCAAGCCGCAGGACGTCTCCGAAGGCTATGGCCGCATTTCCTATGGCCGGTTCAACAACATCAATGCCGAAGCGGCGGTGAACGTGCCGATGGGCGATCGCTTCGCCGTGCGCGTGTCGGGGCTTTACCAGCGTCAGGACGACTGGGTCGACAACGTGCTGCCTTCGGGCACCGAGGAAGACGCGCTCGGCGGGTACGAGGATCTCGCGTTCCGGCTGCAGGCACAAGGCCAGCTGACCGACGATCTGGAAGTGCTGGTCGCCGGCCAGTTCCGCTCGCTCGACGGTACGGCCCGCATCTTCCGCGCCAACAACTTCACCCGCGGGCAGGAAGGTCTGAACGAGAACTTCGATCGCGACCGGGTTTCGGTCGACGGCAAGAACGACCAGAGCCTCGATACCTCGAACCTGTCGGCAAAGGTGACGTGGGATCTGGGACCCGTGTCGCTGATCTCTGTGACCAGCTACTGGCACGGCACCTCGACCTCGGTCGGCGATGTCGACGGCGGCTTCGGCGCGAATTTCCTGCCTCCAGCACTTTACGGGCCGGGCGACATCCCCTTCACCGCAGAAACGCGCGACAGCGTACCGGGGCTCGACCAGTTCACCCAGGAAGTCCGCATCGCCAGCAACGGCGACGGGCCGCTGAGCTACCAGGCCGGCTTCTTCTACTTCGACGAAGACCTCGAAATCCTGTCGGAAAACTATTCGACGCTGGGCGATCCGCTCAATGCACCGGGCGGCGTCAACATCGTCGTCGCGCAGGAGCAGAACAGCAAGTCGTACGGCGTGTTCGGTTCGGTCACCTTCGACATCACCGACCAGCTCAGCCTGACCGGCGGCGTGCGCTACAACGACGACAAGCGCGACTTCGTCGTCGTGCGTAGCCAGGACACGCAATTCCCGACATTCCTGCAGAACCCGCTCGGCACGGTGACCCGCGAGGTCAGCGACGACACGGTCACCTGGGATGCAAGCGCAGTTTACGAGGTAAATCCCGACCTCAACCTCTACGCCCGTGTGGCGCGTGGCTATCGCGCGCCGAGCATCCAGGGCCGCATCCTGTTCCCGCCGGCGACGGCGACGCCGCTCGAAGACGGGGTGACGATCGCCGATTCGGAAACGATCACGTCCTACGAAGGCGGGCTCAAGTCGACGCTGCTCGGCGGGCGCGCTCGCTTCAACCTCGCCGGTTTCCTCTACAATCTCAACGATGCGCAGCTGACTGCGGTCGGCGGGGACGTGAATGCGAACCGGTTGGTCAATGCCGACAACGTGCGCGGTTATGGCTTCGAGATGGACGCGGAACTCGCCGCGACCGACAATCTGCTGCTGACGGCGGGTCTCAGCTACAACAACACCGAGATCCAGGACGAGGGCCTGACGACTGCCGCTTGCGGCGGGACGCGGGTCGACACCTTCCCGGACGTGTCGCTGTGCACCGTGCTCGATCCGATCGTGGTGCCGGCAGCGCCCTTCTCCGCGGCGGTCGTCAGCATCGACGGCAATTCGCTGCCGCAGGCGCCGAAGTGGATCGCCAACTGGACCGCGCGGTTCGGCGTGCCGATGGGGGCGGGTGAAATCTACGCCTTCACCGACTGGTCGTATCGTTCGAAGATCAATTTCTTCCTCTACGAATCGGTCGAATTCCAGGACGATCACCTGCTCGAAGGCGGGCTGCGGGTCGGCTACCAGACCGACAGCTTCGACGTGGCGGCGTTCGTGCGCAACATCACCGACGACGAGAGCGCGGTCAGCGGCATCGACTTCAACAACCTCACTGCGATGGTCAACGAACCGCGCATCTGGGGCGTGGAGGTCGGCTACCGCTGGTAGGACGCCAGGTGCGGGGCGGGGGCGTCAATTGTGATGTCCCCCGTCCACGTTCGCATCGGGCAGGTCGCGCGCGACCAGTCGCGGTATCAGCGCAAGCTGCAACGCCGCACGTGCCGCGAGGAAGACGACGAAACTCAGCCACAGGCCGTCGCTGCCCATCGGCCATGTCGCCCTGAGCATCGCGGCATAGACCAGCGCCGCTCCGGCCATCGAGAGCAGCATTGCGCGGGTCCAGCTCGCACCGACGAAAACCCCGTCGAGGACGAAGCTCGCTACCCCGGCAAAGGGGATCAGGACCAGCCACAGCTTGAGGTCCTGCGCTGTGCGCGCGACTTCGGGCGTGGCGGCGAAACTTGCCAGTAGCGGGTCCGCGAACAGTTCGAAGCCGAGCGCGGCGATGGCTGCGCCCATAAGGCCGCGTTTCAGGATCGCGCCGGTATAGGCGAGGAAGCCGTCGCGGTCCTTTGCGCCATAACGTTCCCCGTGGATGACCTGCGCTGCGTTCTCGAACCCGTCGAGGAACAGCGCTGACAGCACGAACATCTGGTACATGATCCCGTTCGCCGCGAGCACCACCGCGCCGCGCTCGGCGGAAATGCGGGTGAGGGCGGCGAGCGCCAGCATCAGTACCACCGTACGCAGGAATAGGTCGCGATTGACGCTGAGGAAGGGCAGCAGCTTGTCGCGCGCCAGCACTCCGCCGCCGCGGATCGCATCGGCGATATGGCCTCGCGTCGGACCTCCCGCGACAAGCGCGATCAGCACGGCGAGCTTGGCGTATTCCGCGACGAAGCTGGACCAACCGATGCCCGCGATGCCGCTGCCGACGCCGAGCACCAGCCAGAGGCCCAGCCCGACATTGAGCAGGTTGTAGGCCACTTCGACGATCAGAACGGTCGTCATGCGGCGCTGCCCGACGAGATAGCCGACCAGTGCGAGATTGAACATGACGCCCGGCGCGGTCCAGTAGCGGATACCGGCGTACATGCTTGCCGCCTCGAGCACGTCGGCTTGCGCTCCCAGCGCATCGAGCAGCAGGGGCAGCAATAAGGGCCGCAGCGCAAGCAGGCCGAAACCGATGATCGCGGCGATCGTCAGGCCGCGCAACAGGGTTGCGACCTGCTCCGCCGCACCGTCGCGCGCGCCGGCCTGTGCGACCAGACCGGTGGTGCCGGTCTTGAGGAAGTTCATCACCGTGAACAGGATTGCGAAGATGCGCGCGCCGACATCGACCGCGCCCTGGGTCGGCGCATCGTCGAGTTGTCCGACGATCCACATGTCGCCTACGCCGATCAGTGCGGTCGCGACATTCGTCACCATGGCGGGCAGGGCGATCGCCCATATCAGCCTGGGATCGATGGATGTTTCGCGGACGCGGTAGAACATTTCCCGTTCAGTCTCCGCTGCGAAGGTTGGTCGGGGAGACAGGATTCGAACCTGCGACCCTCTGTTCCCAAAACAGATGCGCTACCAGGCTGCGCCACTCCCCGACCGATCCTCGCCGCCTGCAGCCGTCCGGTGGTGGGCCCGGCAGGACTCGAACCCGCGACCTAGCCGTTATGAGCGGCCAGCTCTAACCAACTGAGCTACAGGCCCGTACCCGATCCGGATGACGGTGTGTCGGCGGGGCATCCGCTAGCGGCAAGCGCGGCCATAGGCAAGCGGACTTGCTGTGTTATCTGCCTGCCGCGAAGCGTCGTTCGGATGGCTCTTCGGCCTCGGCAGCGGGATTGCCGGATGCGATCGGCAGCGTCAGCACGAGGTGATCCTTGATCCGGGCAAGGTTGCCGCCGGCCGAGCGCGCTTCCGCGCGGGCGAGGCGAAGGGTGAAGCCCGCTCCGAAAATGCCCGAACTCACCGCGTTTCCGGTCGCGTGAAATTCGGTAGAGAAGATGTCGCCGACGCCCGTCAGGCTCGCCGGCAATTCGCAGGCGAGAACGACCTCATCGCGGTCGCAGACGAGTTCGATCCCGAGCCGCTCGCCTCCGCGCACCAGACCCGCGAGCGTCGCCATCATCCGCCAGACCAGCTGTTCGCTGTCGGCTTCAGCAATCGCCACGGGGCAGGGCAGGTCGGACAGGCGCGCCTCGAACCCGGCGACCCGGGCCTTGAGCACCCCCTGCAGTTGGTCGAGCAAGCGCCGGACGACCTCGCCCAAAGCACATTCGCCGGTATCGAGAGCAATCTGGCCGGCCTCGAGCCGGGCCAGCCGGTCGAGCTCGTCGAAGCCCGCCAGCATGCGCGCGCTGTCACCGGCGATGGCCGCGGCGAGCGCGCGGTATTCATGCGGCGTCATGCCGAACAGCTGTTGCTGGATGACTTCGGCAAAGCCCTGGATCGCGTTTACCGGCGTGCGCAATTCGTGGAGCAGCTGACGAATCCGGTCGGCCTCGCGCTGGTGATGCGACGTCGTCTCGGGAAGGGCGCTGGCGGCAGGGCGGCGCAGCTTGCCCGCGTAGCCGGTGAAGCGACCGGACGGGCGCGAGAACCGAGGCACGGCGTCGAGCACCCATTCGCCCGCGACCGCTTCGGCACCGGGCAAGTCGACCATGCTGCTGCGGATCGGCTGGCGATTGCCGAAGGCGGCGTCGATCGCCGGATCGAGCCCGGTCAGGTCGAGCCCGACGACCATCGGCGCGACGCGTGGCTCTGCCCACTCGACGCGGCCGGTTCCGTCCGTCGAAAAGGCGAAATTAAGCAATGGCGCGCGCGGGGCAGCGCGTTTCTCTTCGCCGAGCGGTAGCCGCGGATCGCCATCGACCGCAGGAGCCGAACGCGATCGCTGGAATGCCTCGATCCGCGCAACGAGGGCGCCGATCTCGCCGACGTTGGGCAGGGCAGATGGGGCGGGTTCGTCGCTTTCGCCATCGTCTTCGACCGTCAGTTCGAAGGCGTCGTCCTCATCTTCATCGCTTGCAGCATCCGGCACTTCGTCCTGGTGGGGCAGTTCGATGATGTCCGGTGCAGATTGGATCTCCGGCATTGGCAGCCCGCGATCGCTGACGCCCAGCCGGTCGAGCACGCGCTCCGCCTGTGGCGGCAGGTCCTTGCGCAAACGCAAGAAGCCGCGCGCGCGGATCGGCAATGTCGGTATCAAGGCCGCCCAGTCCGATTCGTCGAGGTCGGCGCGAGCCAGCGCGGCAGCGGCGACATCGGGCTCGTCCTCGGCGAGGTGTGCGGCAAGCTCCGGATTGCGAAAGCGCCATCCGCGCTCGGCGATCATTGCTGCCCGTTCGCGGCTCGGGATCATCTCGCCCAGCGCGCCGAGCCGTAGCCAGGCAGCGGCGCGCAAGCTCTCGTCGCGTCCCTCCCGATGCGCACCCAGCAAATCGAGCAATTGCCGGAACTGCGTGCGCGCAGCCGCTTCGCCCGCGGCGCGGTGGCGCAGCACTGTGGCAAGGCGGTCGTCGAAATGCATCGGGTCTCCGGCGTGGCGAAACTGCTCGTGCGAAAGACATACTTCCGCACCGACGCAGTATCACCTCCACATGGGGTTGCACGGCCGAGTTATCCACGCGTTGCAAAGCGGGACAATTGCGGTCGGCAATAATTTTGTTTTAGATAATTGCGCGCACAATCGCGTTTCGTTGCTCTTTCCAGCATCAGAAGGCGCACGGCGCGCAACGCCTTGCCAGCCGCAGGGCCGTGAATGGGGGCGAGAATGGCCAGTCTGGATAGTATCGATCGTCGGCTGCTTGCAGAATTGCAGGCCGAAGGGCGCGTAACCAATGTCGAACTGGCGCAACGTGTCGGGCTGACCGCGCCGCCTTGCCTGCGCCGGGTCCGCGCGCTCGAGGAAGAGGGCGTGATCCAAGGTTACCACGCCGAACTCGACGCCTCGAAACTGGGATTCGCGATCACCGTGTTCGCGATGGTCAGTCTGAAGAGCCAGGCGGAAAGCGCGCTGCGCGAGTTCGAGGATCACATGAAGCAACTGCCCGAGGTCCGGGAATGCCACATGCTAAACGGCGAAATCGACTTCATCCTCAAGATCGTCAGCCGTGACTTGCAGAGCTTCCAGGAGTTTCTCACCAGCAAGCTGACGCCGGCGCCCAATGTCGACAGCGTCAAGACTTCGCTCACGATCCGCACGGCTAAGCACGAACCCGGCGTTCCGCTGGAATAAGGCCCGACCGCGCAATTCGCGCTGGGTCAGCCTCGCTCAGTCTTCGCGTTCTTCGAGCCAGTCCTCGAGCCACTTGATCGAATAGTCGCCGCTCAGCACATCGTCCTGCTGGAGCAGTTCCCGGTGCAGCGGGATGTTCGTCTTCACGCCTTCGACGACCATTTCCTCGAGGGCGCGGCGCAGCCGCATGATGCAGCGTTCGCGCGTGCGCCCATAGACGATCAGCTTGGCGACCATGCTGTCGTAGTAGGGCGGGATGCGATACCCGGCGTAGAGCCCGCTATCGACCCGCACATGCATGCCACCAGCCGGGTGGTAGGAGGTGACGAGGCCGGGCGAAGGAGCGAAGGTGAACGGGTCTTCCGCATTGATGCGGCATTCGATCGCGTGGCCCTTGAACTCGATATCCTTCTGCTCGCACGACAGCGATTTGCCATCTGCGATGCGGATCTGTTCGCGCACCAGGTCCACGCCGGTAATCGCCTCGGTCACGGGGTGCTCGACCTGCAGGCGGGTATTCATCTCGATGAAATAGAACTCGCCATCTTCCCACAGGAACTCGATCGTGCCGGCGCCGCGATACTGCATGTCGCGCATCGCCTGCGCGCAGACCTCGCCCATACGCGTGCGATCCTCGTCCGAGATCACGGGCGAGGGCGCTTCCTCGAGCACCTTCTGGTGCCGGCGCTGGAGCGAACAGTCGCGCTCGCCGAGATGGATCGCTCCGCCGCGGCCGTCGCCGAACACCTGGAATTCGATGTGGCGCGGATTGCCGAGATACTTCTCGATGTAGACAGTGGCGTCGCCGAAGGCTGCCTTCGCCTCGCTCCCTGCCTGTTTCATCAGGGTTTCGAGCTGGTCTTCGGCCTCGCACACCTTCATGCCGCGACCGCCGCCGCCCGAAGCGGCCTTGATGATGACCGGGTAGCCGATCTCGGCAGCGATCTGGCGCGCTTCGTCGTAGTCGGACACCGCGCCCGCCGAGCCGGGGACCAGCGGCAGGCCGAGTTCGCCGGCGGTCTTCTTGGCCTGGACCTTGTCGCCCATTGTCCGGATATGCTCCGGCTTGGGTCCGATCCAGGCGATGTCGTGCGCCTCGACGATTTCGGCAAACCGGGCGTTCTCCGACAGGAAGCCGTAACCGGGATGGATCGCATCGGCATGGGCGACTTCCGCCGCCGAAATGATCGCCGCGATGTTGAGGTAGCTGTCGGTCGCGCTGGGCGGTCCGATGCAGACCGCGTGGTCGGCCAGCCGGACGTGCATCGCGTCGGCATCTGCGGTCGAATGGACGGCAACGGTCTCGATGCCCATTTCGTGCGCGGCGCGATGGATGCGAAGCGCGATTTCGCCGCGATTGGCGATCAATATCCGGCTGATGCCCATCGTTCGATTACCCGATGACGACCAGCGGCTGGTCGAATTCCACCGGTTGCGCGTTTTCCACGAGGATCGCCGTGACCTTCCCGTCCTTCGCAGCGTGGATCGGGTTCATGACCTTCATCGCCTCGATGATGAGGACGGTATCGCCCTTCTTGACCGTGTCGCCGACCGAAACGAAGTCGGCCGCGCCGGGTTCGGGGGCGAGATAAACCGTGCCGACCATCGGCGATTTCTGGGCATCGGCATGGCTTGCCGCGGCATCCGCACTCGCATTGTCGGCCACCGGAGCTGCAGCCGCCGCCGCAGGGGCCGCCATGATCGGAGCAGGCGCTGCCATAGCGACCCCGCCACCGCGCGACACGCGGATCTTGCGATCGCCGTCTTCAACCTCGATTTCGGTGAGACCGGATTCCGCCAGCATGTCAGCCAGCTCGCGAACCAGGTTCGTATCGACATTCATGCCGGACGTACGCGACGCCTGGCTCTTGCTATCGGCCATAATGGCTCCATCGCTGATTTCGTGCGGGGCTGCCTATTCACGCGAATTGTGGCTGGCAAGGGGCGAAGGGTCACAATTCACCGTTCGCGACTGCATCCAGTGCGATGAGATAGCTGTCCGCGCCGTGTCCTTGGACGGTCATTGCGGCCGCCATGCCTACGTACGACAAGTGGCGGAATTCCTCCCGCGTGGACGGATCGGACAGGTGCACCTCGACCACCGGCACCGTGATGGCCTTGATCGCATCGAGCAGCGCGATCGAGGTGTGCGTATAGGCTGCAGCGTTGAGCAGGACGGCCTTCGCGCCCAGCGCCTGTGCTTCGTGCAGCCAGTCGACCAGCTCGCCTTCGTGGTTTGTCTGGCGGAACTCGGTTCGCAGGCCGTGGCCGGCAGCATTGTCCTCGACCATCGCGGCGATATCGTCGAGCGTCCGATGGCCGTAGATCTCCGGCTCGCGCATGCCGAGCAAGTTCAGATTGGGCCCGTTTAGAACATAGACGAGGTCGGCGGCGGTGTCGGATGCGCTCATGCGTGCAGCCTCTAGCTTGCTGCGGATTTGCGATCCAGCCCGTCTTGCAGCGCCAGTTTCGCGCGCCTAACCAGCGGACATGGACTACACCGGCATACCCGTCATTTCCGCCACCGGGCTGTTCACGCCCGAAGACAGCATCACCAACGAAGAACTCGTCGCGAGCTTCAACGCTTACGTGGAGCGTTTCAATTCGGAGAACGCCGAGGCGATCGCGGCTGGCGACATCGAGCCATTGCAGCCGAGCTCGGTCGAGTTCATCGAGAAGGCCAGCGGGATCAAGGCGCGCCACGTTATGGCGAAGGAGCCGGTGCTCGACCCCGCGATCATGGCGCCCCGCTGGCCCGAACGGCCCGACGAGCAACTCTCCATCCTCGCAGAAATCGGCGTGAAAGCCTGCCGGCAGGCGCTCGAGCGGGCGGGGCGCGACGTCGCCGATGTCGACGCGGTGCTGTGCGCGGCCTCAAACATGCAGCGACCCTATCCGGCGATGGCGGTGGAAATCCAGGACGCGCTGGGCATCGACGGCTTCGGCTTCGACATGAATGTCGCGTGCTCGTCCGCCACGTTCGGGATACAGACCGCCGCGGACTACATCCGTGCAGGCAATGCGCGCAGCGTTCTGGTCGTAAGCCCCGAGATCACCAGCGGACATCTCAACTGGCGCGACCGCGACAGCCATTTCATCTTCGGCGACGTGGCGACTGCCGTGCTGGTCGAGGACAAGGCGATCGCCCCGGAGCAGCACTGGGAAATCCTCGGCACGAAGCTCAAGACGGTGTTCTCGAACAACATCCGCAACAATTTCGGCTTCCTCAACCGTGCGCATCCCGAAAGCGCCGACGCGCCGGACAAGTTGTTCGTTCAGGAAGGGCGCAAGGTATTCAAGGAAGTGGTGCCGATGGTCGCGACGATGATCTGCGAAGAGGCGGACAAGCTCGGCATCGATCCGCAAACCTTGCGACGCCTCTGGCTGCATCAGGCGAATGCCGGGATGAACCGGCTCATCGCCCAGCGCGTGCTTGGCCACGAGGCGAGCGACGACGAAAGCCCGACGGTGCTCGACACCTATGGCAACACGTCGAGCGCTGGATCGATCATCGCATTCGACCTGCACAATGCGGACCTGGCGCCGGGCGATACCGGCCTTATCTGCAGTTTCGGGGCCGGTTATTCGGCCGGGACGGTGTTCGTCCGCAAGGTGGGCTGAGCGCGAAGATCCAGCCGCGCGTCCCACCATTTCAGGACTGCGCCTGCCGACCACCAGATCGCCGAGACCGCCACGATCGCGACCAGTCCGTCGACCGCGTAATGGTAGGCGAGGTGGACCGAACTGATCCAGGTGATGACGAAGAAGCCGAGAAAGAACGCGCCGAGAAGGCGCGAGATGCGGCGCATCGCCAGCCAGAACAGGAAAGCCATCGCGACATGCATGCTCGGCATGGCGGTGATCCCCGCGCCGAGGCCGTTCTCCTTGGCGTTGTGCCATTCGACCAGCAGTTCCTGCACCCGCAGGGTCATGATCGGGACCTGCTCGTTGGCGGCATGGAGATAGGCCATCTGTGCGGCGAAGTGGTCATTCCCGAGCAGGGGTTGCAGGAACACCGGGCCGACGCTCGACAGGAAGGTGGCGAGCAGGCCGCCGATCAGAGACCAGGTCATGAAGAAGGCGAGCATGTACTGCCGCATGACCCGCGCGCCGGCTGCAAAGAACAGGATGTAGATCGTCCCGACGTAGGGGAGCAGGATCCATGTGTGATAGAGGAAGGCGAGCGTCGCGGTTACGACGGGAAAGCCTAGTGCCGGTTGCAGGACTTGCCAGGCATCGTGGCCGAAGAAAATCGCCTGGTCCCACGCAATGAAGGTCGCATCCCAGCTGTACGGGTTGAACAGCGGAATCATCGATTTCATCGCCGAGAACAGCGGCATCATGACGACCAGCATGGCAAACAGCGGCAGCCTGGCAAGGAAGGCGGGCGAGGTGGCGAGAGCGGAATAACGCTCCCGCACGAAAGAAATCGGGCTGTCGGGCCGGTTGGCGATCAGCAGGACAAGCAGGTGAACGAAGCCGAGCACCAGGATCGCGGCGAAGTAGAGCCGGAAATTGCGCGCGACCGTCTCGATATTGGGCGGCTGGCCGTAGACGACCTGCAGCGTCCACACGACTGCCAGAAGGCCCAGCGATATGATGTAGATCGGTATATCGCGAGCGATCTGGTGCCAGGCACCGGAAGGCCTTCCAGCCATGTCAGAGTTGTCTACGTCGCTCACCCGTCCGTCCCGTCGCGCAATCT
The DNA here is from genome assembly GCF_009827535.1 of Qipengyuania oceanensis. Taxonomy (NCBI): domain Bacteria; kingdom Pseudomonadati; phylum Pseudomonadota; class Alphaproteobacteria; order Sphingomonadales; family Erythrobacteraceae; genus Qipengyuania; species Qipengyuania oceanensis. The sequence continues at coordinate 179,973 of NZ_WTYN01000002.1, forward strand.
AGGTCGCGTCCAGCGTTACGCGGACATGGTTAACGCTTCGTATGCAGGCTGGTGGGTTCGCCGGTGCATGTTCGAGCGCCTTGCCGCATTGGGTGCGAGCGCCTAGACGGCGCAAATGGCAGGTGAATTACTGGACAACAAGGGTCGTGGCGATGTCAGCTGGAGCTGGCCCCCGATCCATCCCGAAGGTCGCAAGTACGGGCTGATCGCAGTCGCCGTCTCGCTTCTTTTCATATTTCTCGACTGGGAGATCGTCGGCTGGCCGCTGCTCGCGCTGTCGGCAGGCGTGTTCGCTTTCTTCCGCGATCCCGAACGCGTGGTGCCGCAGGCCGACGATGCGATCGTCGCGCCGGCCGACGGACTGGTCTCGTTGATCGCCCAGGTCGCTCCGCCGCCCGAACTGATCGGCGACGATGCCAGCGGATCGCGCGGCCTGTCGCCCGAGCCGGTGACGCGCATCTCGATCTTCATGAGCGTGTTCGATGTCCATATCAATCGAGCGCCTATCGCCGGTACGATCCAGCGACTCGTCTATATCCCCGGCAAGTTCATGAACGCCGATCTCGACAAGGCGAGCGAAGAGAATGAGCGTCAGCACATCCTGATAGAACGTCCCGATGGCATGCAGATCGGCTTTACGCAGATTGCCGGGCTCGTCGCGCGGCGGATCGTGCCGTTCGTCAAGCCGGGCGACATCGTCGCGGTCGGTCAGCGGGTGGGGCTCATCAGGTTTGGCAGCCGGGTAGACGTCTACCTCCCGGCCGGAACCGACGCACAGGTACTGCTCGGCCAGAAGATCATCGCGGGCGAAACAATCCTCGCGCGGGTCGGGCAGCAGCAATTGCTCGAAGGGCTCGCGCAATGATGGGTTCCGACGACGACGATCCGCGCTACGATGACGGCGGACGCATCGGGCCGAAGGCTGCCGAGGACGAAGAGATAAAGACCGGCGGCGGACGAGGGCTGTCGATCAAGGCAGTCATCCCCAATGCCGTCACCGCGGCTGCGCTGTGCGCCGGGCTGACCGGCATCCGGTTCGCTATCACCGCAGACTGGGACAAGGCGATTATAGCCGTGATCCTCGCAGGCGTGCTCGACGGAATGGACGGACGCATTGCGCGCCTGCTCAATGCCCAGTCGCGCTTCGGAGCGGAAATGGACAGTCTTGCCGATTCGCTCAGTTTCGGGATGGCTCCGGCGCTGATCCTCTACCTGTGGACGCTGCAGGACTGGTCGCGATTCGGCTGGTTTGCGGCGCTGGCGTTCGCGATCTGCTGCGCCCTGCGGCTTGCCCGCTTCAATGCGCGTATCGATGTCGACGAGCAGCCGCACAAGTCGGCAGGCTTCCTGACCGGCGTTCCGGCGCCGGTGGGGGCGGGACTGGCCTTTCTTCCGTTCTATCTGTGGATGGCGACCGGCGAATCTGCTTTCCGCGAGCCAATCGCCGTAGCCGCATGGATCGCGGTCATCGCTTTCCTGATGATCTCGAACATGGCGACGCTGAGCTGGACTTCGCTTCGCCCGCGCCGGAATGTGCGGCTTGAACTGATTGCGATCGTAGGGATGTTCTTCGGCGGTCTGCTGATCGAACCGTGGTGGTCGCTCGCCGGGATCTGCGTGCTCTATCTTGCGCTGATGCCGTATGGTCTGTGGCGTTACAGCAAGGTCAAGCGGCGGCGGGCAGCCGGCGCCGCGTAGAACGCGGTGTATTGAACGCCCCGCCGTGACGCGTGACGGCGAAGGTTCGCATCTCGGGCAGACGGGCGAGCGCAATCTCTTCCTTGTACCGCGCCGCAGGCATGAGGGTGTGGGTCGCCCGTGCCGTCCGCCGCAAATTGCCGTAGGCGTTCCAGCCACGCACCGCGCTGTCCGCGAGAACTCCGAACGTTGCGACCAGGGTGACTGCGAGCAGGGCGATCAGGCTGAGAGTGAGCAGCATCGTCATCGTTCCATCTTGTGGCACAGCCCTGTTGACAGGCTGTGGAAATCTAGGTGAAAACACCGAATTGCCCCGGTGGTTTCCGACGGTGATTGCTTTGTTCTCTTTTTGTTCTGACTAGTCAAGCGATTTCGGGCCGATCCCTGTAATTTTGTCGATGAATTGAGGCTGGATTTCCCCGGCCAGAGCCGCTAGATGCGCGCCCGTCGGAAGGGATTCGGCCATCTCGGCCAAACTTCCCATGTCCGGCAAATCCACATGGACGGCACACATACCGGTGCCCTGGCGGGATCTCCGCCATCGGGTTTCCAGCTGTCCAGAGGCATAACCGGAAAGGAATTTACTATGGCGGCTCCTACCGTCACGATGCAGCAATTGATCGAAGTCGGGGCCCATTTCGGCCACCAGACCCACCGCTGGAACCCGCGGATGAAGCCGTACATCTTCGGCGCCCGCAACGGCATCCACATCATCGACCTTTCGCAGACCGTTCCGCTCATGGCACGTGCGCTCGACTTCGTGCAGCAGACCGTCCGTTCGGGCGGCAAGGTCCTGTTCGTCGGCACCAAGCGCCAGGCGCAGGAGCCGATCGCCCAGGCAGCCCGCGCTGCTGGACAGCATTTCGTCAACCACCGCTGGCTCGGCGGCATGCTGACCAACTGGAAGACGATTTCGGGTTCGATCAAGCGCCTCAAGACGCTCGAGGAACAGCTTTCGGGCGACACCAGCGGCCTGACCAAGAAAGAAGTTCTCAACCTCACGCGTGAGCGCGACAAGCTCGAGCTTTCGCTCGGCGGCATCCGCGACATGGGCGGCATACCCGACGTCATGTTCGTGATCGACGCCAACAAGGAAGACCTCGCGATCAAGGAAGCCAATGTGCTCGGTATCCCGGTCGTCGCGATCCTCGATACCAACGTCGATCCCGAAGGCATCGCCTTCCCGATCCCGGCCAACGATGACGCGGCGCGCGCCGTGCGTCTCTACTGCGATGCCATCAGCGAGGCCGCCACGACCGGTCGCGGTGAAGGCGTGGTCGATTCGGGCCGCGACGTCGGCGCCATGGCCGAACCGCCTGCCGAGGCTGCTGCCGACGCGTAACCTGCGCGTCGCACGCGAGTGCGAAGGCATGATTTGGGCGCGCGCCGGGCAATCGTTGCTCGGCGCCCCCATGAACTATTTACACGAAGGATACACAGATGGCTGCTTTTACCGCCGCTGACGTAAAAGCCCTGCGCGAGAAGACCGGCGCAGGCATGATGGATGCCAAGAAGGCGCTCGAAGCTTCGGACGGCGACGTCGAAGCTGCAGTCGACGCGCTGCGTGCCAAGGGCCTTGCTACCGCCCAGAAGAAGTCGAGCCGCACGGCTGCAGAAGGCCTCGTCGGCGTTGCCGTCGAAGGAACCAAGGGCGTGGCGGTCGAGGTGAACTCGGAAACCGACTTCGTTGCCAAGAACGACAAGTTCCAGGATTTCGTGCGCAAGACGACCCAGGTCGCCGTGGCGCAGGGTTCGGACGACGTGGAAGCGCTCAAGGGCGCGGCCTATCCCGACGGTGGCACTGTTTCCGACAAGCTGACCGACAACGTCGCGACCATCGGCGAGAACCAGCAGGTCCGCCGCATGAAGACCGTTTCGGTAAACAACGGCGTGATCGTGCCTTACATGCACAATGCGGTTGCCCCCGACCTCGGCAAGATCGGCGTGCTGGTCGCGCTCGAGAGCGAGGGTGACAAGGCCAAGCTCGAGGAACTGGGCAAGAAGCTGGCGATGCACATCGCGGCCGCTTTCCCGCAGGCGCTGACCGCCGAAGGCCTCGACGCCGAAGTGATCGAGCGCGAGCGCAAGATCGCCGCCGAGAAGGCCGCCGAAAGCGGCAAGCCCGAAAACGTCCAGGAAAAGATGGTCGACGGCGCGATCGCGAAATACGCCAAGGAGAACGCTCTCCTCAGCCAGGTCTTCGTGATGGACAACAAGACGCCCATCTCGCAGGTCGTCGAACAGGCTGCCAAGGACGTCGGCGCCAAGGTCGAACTGGTGGACTATGTCCGCTACCAGCTCGGCGAGGGCATCGAGAAGGAAGAGAGCGATTTCGCAGCAGAAGTTGCCGCAACGCGCGGCGCCTGAGCGACTTCCAAACCATTCGGATCAGGCCGTCGGGTTCGTCCCGGCGGCCTTTTTCGTGGGGCCTTTCCCTTTGCGCCCCAGCGGGTTCGCCGCTAAGGAACCGCAACCCTCCCCGGACCGGACAAGACACACCCATGACCGCCACGCCCTACAAACGCATCTTGCTGAAGCTTTCGGGCGAGGTGCTGATGGGCGACCAGCAGTTCGGAATCGATCCGTCTTTCGTGGCCGAGCTGGCCAAGGAAGTAAAAGCGGCCAAGGAAACCGGGCTTGAAATCTGCCTGGTCATCGGCGGCGGCAACATCTTCCGCGGCATGGCCGGCGCGGCGCAGGGAATGGACCGCGCGCAGGCCGATTACATGGGCATGCTGGCGACGGTCATGAACGCGCTTGCAATGCAGAACGCCCTCGAACAGCTCGGCGTGCAGACTCGCGTGCAGTCCGCGATCCAGATGGACGCCGTGTGCGAGCCCGTGATCCGCCGCAGGGCCGAACGCCATCTCGAAAAGGGGCGGGTGGTGATCTTTGCCGCAGGCGTCGGCGCGCCTTATTTCACGACCGATTCCGGAGCTGCCCTGCGCGCCGCCGAAATGCGCTGCGACGCCTTGTTCAAGGGGACCAGCGTGGACGGCGTCTATGACAGCGACCCCAAGAAGAACGCCGACGCAAAACGTTTTGAAACCGTCAGCTACGATCGCGTGCTGGCAGACAACCTGAAGGTGATGGACGCCTCCGCCGTTGCGCTGTGCCGCGACAACGACATCCCGATCGTGGTCTTTTCGATCCGCGAGAAGGGCAATCTTGCGCGCGTGCTGTCGGGCGACGGAGTCCAGACGATAGTGAAAGAGGACGCCTGACAATGGCAAAGTACGACAAAGCCGACATCGAGCGCCGCATGAACGGTGCCGTAGAATCCCTGAAGAGCGATCTGTCCGGCCTGCGGACGGGTCGCGCCAACACCAGCCTGCTCGATCCCGTGGTCGTCGAGGTCTACGGCGCGATGATGCCGCTGAACCAAGTCGCCACCGTGTCCGCGCCCGAACCGCGGATGCTGAGCGTGCAGGTCTGGGACAAGGGCAATGTCACCGCGGTCGAAAAGGGAATCGCCAAGGCAAACCTCGGCCTCAACCCGATGATCGACGGCCAGAACGTCCGCCTGCCTCTGCCCGACCTCACCGAGGAACGGCGCAAGGAGCTCGCGAAGCTCGCCGGCGAATACGGCGAGAAGGGCAAGATCGCGATCCGGAACGTGCGGCGTGACGGCATGGAAGCGCTCAAGGACGACGAGAAGGCCAAGGAAATCTCCGAGGACGAGCGCAAGCGCTCCGAGGATGACGTCCAGAAGCTGACCGACAAGTATGTCGCGGAAACCGATGTCGCGGTCGAAAAGAAGGTGCAGGAAATCCTGAGCCAGTAACGGTCGGGCGGAGCGAGAGGATGAGCGGGCAAGGGCAGCGTGCACGGCACGTTGCCATTATCATGGACGGCAATGGCCGGTGGGCGAAGAAGCGCCACCTGCCCCGCGCGCTCGGCCACCAGCGCGGTGTCGAGGCGGTCCGCAGCCTCGTGCGCTCGCTGAAGGTTTTCGACATTGAATGCCTGACGCTCTATGCGTTCAGTTCCGAGAACTGGAAACGGCCCGAAGACGAGGTCGACGACCTGATGAACCTCATGCGCAAGTTCATCAAATCGGACCTGCCGGAATTCGTCGAGAACGGGGTGCGCCTCAAGATAATCGGTGACTGGCAGGGACTTGCGCCCGATATCGTGGAAATGCTCGAAGATGCGCTGACGCAGACCGCTGGCGGCAAGCGCACCGTGGCGGTGGCGCTCAACTACGGTAGTCAGCAGGAGATCGCCCGCGCGGCGCGCAAGGCCGCCGAAGATGGGCCGATCGACGTCGACAGCATCGCGCGGCATCTCGATACCGCGGATCTGCCGCCGCTCGACCTGCTGATCCGCACGAGCGGCGAGGTGCGCCTGTCCAATTTCCTGCTGTGGCAAACCGCCTATGCCGAAATGGCATTCGTCGATACGCTGTGGCCCGATTTCACGACCGAACACCTCGGCGAAGCGCTCGACGATTTCGCCAACCGGGAGAGACGCTATGGCGGACGCTGACACGCTTGCTCCGCGCAAGAATGCGGACCTGCCCGTGCGGGCCGCCTCCGCGCTTGTGATGGTCGTCGTGGCGGCAGCGGCGCTGGTGATCGGCGGTACGGTGTTCGACGCTTTCGTGGTGGCAATCGCAGCGATCGCCTTTGCCGAGTGCGTCCGGCTGATCTGGAAAGCGTTCTCCAATCCGGCGACGAGATTTGTCGCGATCGTGCTGGCCGCAGCCTATTTCGGTTTCGCCGCGGCAATCCTCATGGGTGCAGGCGATTTCCTGATCGTGCTGATCATCGGTGCAACCATTTTTACCGACACTTTTGCCTATTTCTCCGGACGGACCTTCGGCGGACCCAAGATCGCGCCGCGGATAAGCCCCTCGAAGACCTGGGCCGGTCTAGTCGGCGGCATGGTCGGGGCGGCGCTGTGGGTGGTCATGTGGGTCGTCTCGATCGACGGCGGGATCGTCGGCCCGCGCTTCGAACTCGGGCTCGCGCTCGACGCGGAGAACCTGTCGCTTGCCGCTGTCCTCGGGGCCGGCCTGGCGGTGGTGGCGCAAGCGGGCGACTTCCTCGAAAGCTGGCTCAAGCGGCGCGCCGGGGTCAAGGATTCCTCGCGCCTCATTCCCGGCCACGGCGGCGTCTTCGATCGAGTCGACGGCATGGTCCCGGTCGCCATCGCGGTCGGCCTCGTCGCGACGAGCATGGCTGGCTGATGCGACGCATTTCGATCCTCGGAGCAACGGGATCGGTCGGCGAGCAGACGCTCGACCTGATCCGGCGAAATCGTGCCGACTGGCAGGTGGTCGCGCTGACGGCCAACTGCTCGGCGGAGAAGCTGGCAGCCATGGCGCGTGAGTTCGAGGCGGAGATCGCCGTCGTCGGTGACGAGGGCTGCCTTACGCAACTGCGCGATGGGCTTGCCGGGTCGCAGGTCGCCGCCGCCGGAGGCGGCGAAGCGTTGTGCGAAGCTGCCGCTCGTCCGGCAGACATCGTGGTCGCGGCGATCGTCGGCTGTGCTGGGCTCGCACCTGTCATGGCCGCGATCGAGCAGGGCGCGACCGTCGCCCTGGCGAACAAGGAGGCGCTGGTTTCGGCTGGCGATGTCATGACGGCCGCGGTCGCGCGACATCAGGCATTGCTTCTGCCGGTCGACAGCGAACACAATGCGATCTTCCAGTGCCTCGCCGGCAACCGCTTGTCGCAGGTGCGCCGGATCACGCTGACGGCGAGCGGCGGCCCGTTGCGAACGGTGGAGGACCTGTCATCGGTGACGCCGGCGCAGGCCGTGGCGCATCCCAACTGGGACATGGGCGCCAAGATCAGCGTCGATAGTGCGACCATGTTCAACAAGGGCCTCGAACTGATCGAGGCGCATCACCTGTTCCCGGTCGGCCTCGACAAGCTCGACATCGTGGTCCACCCGCAAAGCGTGATCCATTCGATGGTCGAATACCGCGACGGATCGACGCTGGCGCAGCTCGGTCCGCCGGACATGCGCGTGCCGATCGCTTCGTGCCTCGCCTGGCCAGAGCGGATGGACACGCCCTGCAAGCCACTGGACCTGCCGGCGCTCGGGACGATGACTTTCGAAGCGCCCGACGAGGTTCGCTTCCCCGCGACGCGCCTGGCGCGCGATGCGGCGGAGCAGGGCGGCGCGGCGCCGGCAGTGCTCAACGCCGCGAACGAAGTTGCGGTCGCCGCCTTCCTCGCCGGTCAGATCGGGTTCACGCGCATCGCGGCATTGGTCGAGCGCACGCTCGAACGTTCGAACTTCGGCGCCGCGCCCAAGACGGTCGACGACGTGCTGTTGATTGATGCCGCCGCCCGCAAGACGGCGCGCGAAATGCTGGAGCACGCCTGAAATGTTCGAATCCGCCCCGGTCTGGATGTGGATCGTCGGCTTCCTGCTGGTGCTGGGGCCGCTGGTCACCGTGCACGAGCTCGGCCATTACCTCGTCGGTCGCTGGTTCGGCGTCAAAGCGGAAGCCTTCTCCATCGGTTTCGGAAAGGAACTCACCGGGTGGACGGACAGCGAGGGTACGCGCTGGAAACTGTCTGCCTTGCCGCTTGGCGGGTACGTCCAGTTCAAGGGCGACATGAACCCGGCGAGCATTCCCGATGCCGAGGCAATCGACAGTGCGACCGAAGAGGAACGCGACGGCAGTTTCCACCACGCCGCATTGTGGAAGCGCGCCCTCATCGTCTTTGCAGGTCCGGCCACCAACATTCTGGTGACGCTCGCGATCTTTGCTTCTTTCAACCTCGCTTACGGCAGGTTCGAGGCGAGCAGCGAGGTAGGCAGTTTCGCCGAGGTTTCGGCCGGGCGCGAGGCGGGCCTGCAGGTCGGCGACCGGATCGAGGCGATCGACGGTGCTCCGGTCGAGAACTTCAACGAAGTCGCGCAGCGGGTCATGATGTACCCGGGCAAGACGGTCGAGTTGGCCGTGGAGCGCAACGGGCGCGAACTGGTGATCCCGGTCACGATCGGCGATTTCACGGAGCAGGACCGGTTCGGCAACGAAAGCCGCATCGGCCGCATCGGGGTTTATTCCGGGCCGCCCGAAACCAGTTCCGTCGGGCCTGTCGAGGCGATTGCGTTGTCGGTCGACCAGAGCTGGGACCTCGTTCGCATGATGGTCACCGGGATCGCCCAGATCCTGACGGGTGACCGCTCGGTGAAGGAACTCGGCGGGCCGATCAAGATCGCCAAGTATTCGGGCGAGCAACTGAGCCTCGGGCTGATGTCCTTCGTCAGCTTTGCAGCCCTCATCTCGCTTAACTTGGCATTCATCAACCTGCTGCCAATTCCCGCCCTCGACGGCGGGCACCTGGCATTCTACGCGGCCGAAGCGGTCCGTCGAAAGCCGGTCGGCCCGCGTGGTCAGGAACTGGCGTATCGCACCGGAGTGGGCCTCGTGCTGGCTCTCATGCTGTTCGTCACGATAAACGACCTCGCTTCGCTCCCGCTGTTCGGGAGATAGCGGGGGATAGGACGCAGGAGGTCGGCTCATTCGCCGCAGCAATGCTTGATCGGATCGCAAGCATCGGGCACAGGGCGGCCACCGCCGCTGTAACCTCGCAAAACGGCCGGTAAAGCGGCAATCGATAGACCTGGTAAATGGACGGAAAACCCCCTTGTCGATGATGGAAACCAGACTGTGCGGCACCGTGAAACGGACTTCGCCCGCATCCTTCGCCTTGGCTCTGCTCGGGACCACCGTTCTCGCCGGGATACCGGTCGCCGCAGCGGCCCAGGACAGCGGCACGGCCCAGGCCGAAGCGCAGGTTCAGCCGGTTGCGCAGAACGACACGATCCGGACCATCCAGGTCGTCGGTTCGCAGCGGCTCGAGCCGCAGACGATCCTCAGCTACGTCAAGCTGCGCGCCGGGCAGACCTATACCCAGGCAGCCGGTGACCAGGCTCTGAAGGATCTTTACGATACCGAGCTGTTCTCGAGCGCGAGCGTGCGCAACGACAATGGCAACGTGATCATCGAGGTGGTCGAGAATCCGGTGATCAACCGGATCATCCTCGAGGGCAACAAGCGGATCAAGAACGACAAGATCCTGCCTGAAATCAAGCTCGCCGCGCGCCAGATCTTCACCCGTTCCAAGGTCCGTGCCGACGTTGCGCGCATCATCGAACTCTACAAGCGGCAGGGACGTTTCGCCGCGACGGTCGAGCCGAAGATGGTCGAACTGGCGCAGAACCGCGTCGACATCGTCTTCGAGATCACCGAAGGGCCCAAGTCCAAGGTTCGCCAGATCAACATCATCGGCAACGACGCGTTCTCCGATGGCGAACTGCGTTCCGAGATGGTCACCAAGCAGGCGCGCCTGACCAGCTTCCTCAGTTCCAACACCAGCTACGATCCCGATCGTCTCGCCTTCGACCAGCAGAAGCTGCGCCAGTTCTACCTGACCGAAGGCTATGCCGATTTCCGGGTGGTTTCGGCGGTCGCCGAGCTGACTCCCGACAAGCGCGATTTCATCATCACCTACGTCGTCGAGGAAGGCGAGCGCTACAAATTCGGCGATGTCGGCGTGGACAGCCAGATCCGTGACTTCGACAGCGAGCGGCTCGAGCGCACGCTGCCGATGAAGGAAGGCCAGTGGTACGACGCCAAACTGGTCGAGGACACCGTCGAGCAACTCAGCGAACTGGCCGGCACCTTCGGCTACGCCTTCGCCGACGTTTCGCCGCAGTTCAAGCCGAACCGCGAAAACCTCACCATGGACGTGGATTTCACAATCCGCGAGGCGCCGCGCGTTTATGTCGAGCGGGTCGACGTCAACGGCAACACGCTGACGCAGGACAAGGTCATTCGCCGCGAAATGCGGATCGCGGAAGGCGATGCGTTCAACTCGCTGCAGGTCAAGCGCTCGACCGCGCGCATTAACTCGCTGGGCTACTTCCAGGAAAACTTCGAGATCGAGCAGAAGGAAGGCTCCGCGCCCGACCGGATCATTCTCGAAGCCAATGTCGAGGAAAAGCCGACCGGCGAGCTCCAGCTATCGGCAGGCTTCTCCTCGATCGAGAGCTTCATCCTCGCGGCCTCGATCCGCCAGCGCAATTTCCGCGGGCGCGGGCAGACCGTCGGCGCCAGCGTCAACTGGTCGCGCTATTCGCGCTCGGCCCAGCTGAGCTTCACCGAGCCCTACGTGTTCGACCGGAACATCTCGCTCGGCGCGGACGTCTACCGCCGCGATTTCGACAACGGCTTCGGCAGCCGTCGCCGCACGACCTACGAACAGTCGACCACCGGCTTCAGCGTGCGTGCAGGCGTGCCGCTGACCGAATACATGTCGCTCGTCGGCAGCTACACCTTCAACTACGACGACGTGACGCTCGACGAGACCCAGTTCTTCGCCGATCTCGACGGTGACGGCGTGCGGACCTGCGAGCCGCTGCTGGCCGGTCGTTACCTGTGCGAAGCGGTTGGCAAGCGCACCAACTCCATTCTCGGGGCGACGCTGGCGTTCGACACGCTCGATAGCCGGTACCGCCCGACCCGTGGCCGCAGCCTGTCGCTGACCGGTGAATTCGCCGGCCTCGGCGGTTCTGTCCGCTACTTGCGCATCCGCGGCAAGGCAGCACAGTACTTCCCGCTCGGCAAGGGCTTCATCTTCTCGCTCACGGGCGAGGGCGGGGCGATCCGCGGCCTGCGCGACAGCGATGGCGACGGCTACAACGAAGTGCGCCTGACCGACCGGTTCTTCCTCGGCGAACCGCAGATGCGCGGCTTCGACATCCGCGGCGTCGGCCCGCGCGTGCTGCGCCAGCCGATCATCAGCGATGGCGAGGGTGGCAGCATTCTCGTTACCGACCAGAACCGGGTCCAGGATGACGCGATCGGCGGCACCGCCTACTACCTTGGCCGTGCAGAGGTCGAGATCCCGCTGGGCAGCGGCGCGCGCGAGATGGGCTTGCGTCCGTCGGTCTTCCTCGACGTCGGCTCGGTCTTCAACGTCCAGAACCCGCGCGTCCAGTCCAGTCCGTTCCCGGACGGGATCAGCATCCCGATCCGTGATGCGAGCGGCAACGCGCTGTACACGCAGATCGATGCCGCTGCGCTCAACGATGCCGGCAATTGCGTCGCATCCTCGACATCGACGGTTACGAACCCGGTCAATCCGAGCCCGCCGGCTTGTCTTGCCAACGCCAACAACGTCGCGCTGGCAAACAACATCCCGCCGTTCCAGGAAGTCTTCCTGGGCGACAGTTGGAAACCGCGCGTTTCGATCGGGATCGGGGTCAACTGGAACTCGCCATTCGGTCCGTTCAGGATCGATTTTGCTCACGTCCTGCGTAAGCAGGAAGGTGACGACACGAAACGCTTCACATTCAATGTAGGAACGCAATTCTGATGAAACTTCTTCTCAAGCCCGCCGTCGCGCTGGGCCTCGCCATGGCTGCCGCCTCGCCGCTCGTCTCCGCTCCCGCCTACGCGCAGAGCGCGAACGGTGTCGGCGTTGTCAGCCTGCCGGCTGCCGTCGCGAATTCGAATGCTTACAAGGTCGCCGAGCAGCAGCGCCCCGTCACGTACAAGGCGCAGCTCGACCAGGCCGAGGCACGCCGTGCCGCGATCGCCGCGCAGCTCCAGCCGATGATGACCAAGTTCAACACCGACCGTCAGGCCGCAAATCCGAACCAGCAGGCGCTCCAGCAGCAGGCCACGCAGATCCAGCAGATCGAGCAGAACGGCCAGCGCGAACTTCAGCAGATCCTCGCGCCGGTCTCGCTGAGCCGCGCCTACGTGACCGAGCAGATCGAGGACAAGCTTGACGATGCGGTGCAGGCCGCAGCCAAGAAGAAGAACATCACGCTGATCCTTGATCCGTCGCAAGGCGCGGTGGTCTTCGCCGATGCCAAGCACAACATCACACAGGACGTCGTGAACGAGTTGAACGCGCTGCTTCCCAGTGCACAGCTGGTTCCGCCGCAGGGTTGGCTCCCGCGCGAAATCCGCGAGCAGCAGGCCGCCGCAGCAGCCGCCCAGGGCCAGCAGCCCGCCGCTCCGGCGACCGGCGCGCAGCCGACCGGCCGCTAAGACCAGAAGAACGGGGGCAGGGGTATGAGCGAGAGCGGATTCGACGTCGTCGAGGTGCTGAAGCGCCTGCCGCATCGCTATCCCCTGCTGCTCGTCGACCGCGTGGCCGAGCTCGTCCCGGACGAGCGGATCCACGCGATCAAGGCGGTCAGCTTCAACGAGGACTTCTTCCAGGGGCATTTCCCCGGCTCGCCGATCATGCCCGGCGTGCTCCAGATCGAGGCGCTGGCGCAAGCCGCCGGTGTCCTCGCAGTGGAAAGCCTCGGCCTCGCGGGCTCGGGCAAGCTGGTCTATTTCATGGCGATCGAGAATGCCAAGTTCCGCTCGCCCGTGACGCCGGGCGTGTTGCTCGATCTCAAGGCCGAGTTCGTCCAGAAACGCGCCCGCGTGTGCAAGTTCGCGGGCGAGGCCTCGGTCGAAGGCAAGGTGACCTGCGAGGTCAGTTTCACCGCGATGATCGCGGACGCACCGGAATAATCTTGCCAAACGGGCGAACGGTCGCTACCCGCGCGCCTTTCCCAACACAGCTGGACCGGTCGGAACCGTTCCGAAGCTAGAAGGACGTTTATCATGAAGGCCGAAGGTCACCCCGAATATCACATGATCACGGTCAAGATGACCGATGGCACCGAGTTCCAGACGCGCTCCACCTGGGGCAGCGAGGGCGACACAATGACGCTCGAAATCGACCCGACCAGCCACCCGGCATGGACCGGCGGTCGCCAGCAGCTGCAGGAAGGTGGCCGCGTTGCCGCCTTCAACAAGCGCTTCGGCGGGCTCAGCCTCAAGAAGTAACGAAATTTCCGGCCACGCGGGCTTCGGCCCGTTACGGGGGGCGGTCCGACGGGGCCGCCCTTTTTCGTGTCAGTGCAATTCGATCCTGCGCACCAGCAGCCAGAACGTCGCGGTGCCGACCCACACCGTCGACAGGAGCAGGAACGCGGCAAAGGCGCTCCGCGGATAGAGGAAATAGCTCGCCGCGTAGAGCACCGCCGGCAGAATCGCGAGCGTGGCCATCGCGAGCATCCTGAGCAGAGACGAGCCGAGAAAGTGCCTCAGGGCAATATAGGCCGGCACGCCGAGGACCGTCGCCGCGATCGCAATCAGATAGGGGAAGGGCGTGCGCACCGCGCGGTGGAGCGGGATGTCATCGACGACCATCCAGTAAATGGTCGAAACCAGCGCTGCGACTAGAGCCGAGACGATCAGGCGGAGCGCGACCGGAAGTCGGCTCACCAGCCCCATTCCCTTTCGCGATACCACTTGGTGATGATGTATTTCGTGCCCTTGCGCACTTTCATCCCGTGGTGGAGCGTCGCCGGATTCACGCCGCCGTCGGGCAGTCGGTTGTTCCAGCACAGCAGCTTGCCGACTTCGGGCTGCACGATCTTGCCCAGCGCCTTAAAGCGTGTCCCGCCGCCAGCCTCCACCTCGTCGAGATAGACCATAAAAGTCCAGGTGCGTTGTCCGGCTATCGAGCAGAACCTGTCGTAATCGGCACCGCCCGGCTCGAAATAGTCGGTGTGCGGTTTGAATTCCTGGCCGGGGGCATAGCGCTGGCCCTGGACCGGCTCGCCGAAGGCGGCATCGATCCCGTTCAGGGCTGCGAGTTTCTCTTCGAGCTCGGCGACCGGGGTATCGGCGACATCGAGGTCGCACGTCTCGCTGGTGCGGAAGTAGTCGTCGCCATTGGGGTCCGCGATGGTGGAGGGGCGACGTCGGGCGTCGATCAGCCGGATCAGCGCGGCGCAGTGTGCTGGCGACAGGAATCCGCGCAGCTGCAACAGCTCCAGCTGTGACGAGGGCACGCGCTGCATTCCGCGTCCTGCGAGTCGCTCGATACTGGTGTGGCCAGACCCGATCATTGGCGGGCAGGATAGGCCGGACGGCCGGTCGCACAAGAGGCTCCCTCGACGCCGCGAAAGATTGTTGCGTGCGAGCGCTCATGCAGCAGTTTTCGCTTCCCAAATCGACCCGCCTATGCAACAGCGCCGCCGCCGTCCGGATACCGGCTTGACCGGTGGGTGGGCGGCACTATCAGGCCCCCCTTGCACGGCATGGCCGGGGCATGTGGCGATCGTAGCTCAGTTGGTTAGAGCGCCGGTTTGTGGTACCGGAGGTCGCGGGTTCGAACCCCGTCGATCGCCCCATTCGTCCTTCGCAGCGCCGCTTCACGCCAGCCTCGAAAGGCTCATCGATGACTGCATTCTGGACCGAACCCGATTACGACGACCACGAGATCGTGCATTTCGTGCGTGACCGCGTGAGCGGCCTGACGGCGATCATCGCGGTCCATTCGACGCACCTCGGCCCGGGCGCTGGCGGCACGCGCTTCTGGCATTATGCCGATCCCAAGGACGGGTTGCGCGATGCGCTGCGGCTGAGCCGGGGTATGAGCTACAAGAACGCCATGGCAGGCCTGCCGATGGGCGGCGGCAAGGCGGTGATCCTCGCCGACCGGAACCGGACCAAGACGCCGGAAATGCTCGCCGCCTTCGGGCGTGCGATCGACGGGCTCGGCGGCAAATACGTGACCGCGGAGGACGTCGGGATTTCCGAAGCCGACATGGTCGCAGTCGCCCGGGAAACCGAGTTCGTCACCGGGCTTCCGACCGAGGCGAGCGACGATGTCGGCGGCGATCCGGGTCCGTTCACGGCAATGGGCATTTTCCATGGCATCAAGGCCGCCGTGGCGCACAAGCTGCGACGGGAGAGCCTCGAAGGCGTGCATGTCGCGATCCAGGGCACCGGGAGCGTGGGCGGCGGCGTTGCCAGGTTGCTCGCGCGTGACGGCGCGAAGCTGACCCTGTCCGACATCGACGAAGAACGCGCAGCGGCGCTCGCCGACCAACTCGGCGCGGACCACGTGGCGTCGGACGCGATCATGGGCGTGGGCTGCGACGTGTTCAGTCCGAATGCGCTCGGTGCGATCCTCGACGACGAAGGCATCGCCAGGCTCGACTGCGCGATCGTGGCGGGTGGAGCGAACAACCAGCTTGCACGCGCACACCATGGCGCGATGCTGGCTGCGCGCGATATTCTCTACGCGCCGGATTACGTCATCAACGCCGGCGGCATCATCAGCGTGGCGATGGAGTACTTGTGCCGCCGCCACGGCGATCCGTGCGACATCAACGAGGTTCGCAAGCGAATCGCGCAGATCCCGACGCGCCTCGAACAAATCTGGCTCGAGAGCGAGCGCAGCGGCGAGACATCCGACCGCGTGGCCGACGCCATGGCGCAGAAGCTGATCGGGCGCTGAGCCCGGGCGATCGCGCCGGTTGAGCTTGCGGGGTGCGCGCCTCGCTGGCAAAGGGTCCCCGAACGGACTTTCCATGCATGGTTTCGCCAATCCCAGACGCTTCCTGTCGCTTGCCGGCTGGCTGACGCCGCTGCTGCTCGCCGGCGGGCTGGTGCTTACCGCGGTCGCCTTGTGGTGGGGGCTGTTCCATGCCCCGGCGGACCGGCTGATGGGCGACACCGTGCGTATCCTGTTCATCCACGTGCCGGCCGCTTGGCTCGGCATGGGCGGCTGGACCGCCATCGCGATCGCGAGCCTCGCCTTTCTCGTCTGGCGGCATCCCTTGGCAGCGATCGCCGCGCGTGCAGCGGCGGTGCCCGGCATGGTCTTCACCGCGATCTGCCTTGCCACCGGATCGATCTGGGGCCGCCCGACCTGGGGCACCTGGTGGGTGTGGGACGGACGCCTGACCAGCATGCTGGTTCTGCTGTTCCTCTACTTCGGCTATATTGCGTTGTCGCAGGCGGTCGCGCGCGAGGGCGGATCGAGCCGCATCCCGGCGATCTTCGGGCTTGTCGGCGCGATCAATATCCCGATCATCAACCGATCGGTCGTGTGGTGGAATTCGCTTCACCAGCCGCCCAGCATCACGATGGGCAAGAGCGCGATCGATCCCGCATTCCTGTGGCCGCTGGGCTTGGCGACGCTGGGCTTTTCGCTGCTGTTCGGAGGGATCGTCCTTGCCCGGATGCGGGCCTTGCTCGCCGATATCCAGGCCGAGGCGCGAATTCGCAGGAAGGCAGCCGCCTGATGCGCGAGGCGCTCGATCAATGGGACTTCGTCCTCGCCGCCTATGCGGTGGGCCTCGCCGGCACGATCGGCATGGTCGCTTGGGCGTGGTTCGACATGAAGCGTGCCGAAGCGCGCCGCGACAAGGCACGCGGCAAATGACCGGAAGGCTCAAACCCAAGCACCAGCGGCTCGTTCTCGTGGTGGTCGCGCTCATCGCGCTGGTCGGCGCTGCCCTGCTCGCGAGCTGGGCGCTGCGCAGCCAGGCGAGCTATTTCTACCTGCCCGAGCAGATGGCCGAAGATCCGCCTGCGCCCGACCAGGCGGTGCGACTGGGCGGAATGGTCGAGGAAGGCAGCCTTGAAACGCTGGCAGACGGCGTGACGATTTCCTTCACCGTCACCGGCCGCGAGAATTCGGCGATCCCGGTGCGCTTTTCCGGCATCGTGCCGGACCTGTTCGTGGAAGGCTCGGGCGTCGTCGCCGAGGGAAGGCTCGGCGCGGACGGCGTGTTCGTCGCGGACAATCTCCTCGCCAAGCACGACGAGAACTACGTGCCCCGCGAATTGCAGGACATGACCGAGCACCAGGCCGCCGAAATGGCCGAAGACACGACGGTCGGCCTCTGATGGCCGCAGAACTGGGTCTGGCAGCATTGTGGATGGCAGCGGCGCTGGCGGTACTGCAATTGCTGGCTGGCGCGCTCGCCTTGCGCGGCGGAGAGCGTGACGGCGCGGCAATGGCGGCACTTGTCCGTCCCGCAGCGGCGGTGCAAGGCCTGCTCGCGGCGGTTTCCTTTGCCGCGCTGCTCTGGGTTTTCGCGATCACGGACCTGTCGGTGAAGCTGGTCGCAGCCAATTCGCATGTCGACAAGCCGCTGGTGTTCAAGGTCGCCGGGGCATGGGGCAACCACGAAGGCTCCATGCTTTTGTGGGTCACGGTCATGGCGCTGGCCGGAGCACTGATCGCCGCGATCGAGCGGCGCCTGCCCGAACGCACCATGCTGGCGACTCTGGGCGCACAGGCGTTTGTCGGGATCGGCTTCTATGCCTTCCTGCTGTTCAGTTCGAATCCGTTCGAGCGCCTGCCGGTTCCGGCCGAACAGGGGCTGGGCCTCAATCCCCTGCTGCAGGACCTCGGTCTCGCCTTCCATCCGCCGACCCTTTATTTCGGCTATGTCGGACTGTCGGTCGCGTTCAGTTTTGCAGTCGGCGCGCTGCTGACGCGGCAGGTCACGCCCGAATTCGCGCGGGTCATGCGCCCGTGGATCCTCGGCGCCTGGGTCTTCCTGACTCTCGGCATCACCGCCGGCAGCTACTGGGCCTATTACGAGCTTGGCTGGGGCGGCTGGTGGTTCTGGGACCCGGTCGAGAACGCGTCGCTGATGCCGTGGCTCGCGGCGACTGCATTGCTCCATTCCGCTAGCGTGCTGGCCAGTCGCGATGCCCTGCGCACCTGGACGATCATGCTCGGCGTCGTCGCCTTTTCCATGAGCATGGTCGGCACCTTCCTGGTGCGCTCGGGCGTGCTGACGAGCGTTCATGCATTCGCGGTCGATCCCGAACGCGGCAGCTTCATCCTCGCGCTGCTGGCGATCTACATCGGCGGCGCATTGCTGCTTTTCGCCCTTCGCGCAGGAGCGATCAGCGAAGGAAAGCGCTTTTCCGCGACCAGCCGCGAAGGGGCGCTGGTGTTCAACAATGTCATGCTCAGCGCGCTGCTGGGCGTGGTGCTGCTCGGCACCCTCTACCCGCTGCTGACCGAGGCATTCGATGTGCGCGTGTCGGTCGGACCGCCCTATTTCAACCCGGTCGGCGCGGTCTTCGCCCTGCCGATGCTGGCGGTGATGGCCGTTGGTCCGCTACTGCGCTGGCGGCGGGACAGCCTTGCGCGCGTCTCGAAGCCGGTCATCCTCGTCGCGGCGATCGCGCTCGGTGTGCTGGTCGCGGTCGTACTGCTCGGCAACGTGCATATCCTGCCGCTGCTGGGCCTGGCGCTCGCAGCCGGGCTGGCGGTTGCCAGCTTCATGCCGCTGCGAGGACGCAAGCTGTTGCGGACGCCGCTAAGCACATGGGGCATGATCGTCGCGCATTTCGGCATCGCAATCGCGCTGTTCGGCATGGCCAGCGAAACGGCCTTCAGCGAGGAACGGCTCGTCGCGGTTGCCGACGGCGACACGACGCAAGTCGGTCCGTGGCAGGTAACGCTCGCCGGCGTGATGCCGGTCGCGGGGCCGAACTGGACCGCGCTGGAAGCGAAACTTGCCGCAAGCTATCGGGGCGGAGCCGGGATCGAGCTCGATCCCCAGTCGCGCAGCTTCTGGTCGCCGCCGCAGCAGACGACCGAGAGCGCGCTGGCGACCCGTTGGAACGGCCAGCTTTATGCCGTGCTGGGCGCGCAGGCCGACGATGGCCGCTGGCAGTTGCGACTGTGGTGGAAGCCGTTCGTGACCTTCATCTGGTACGGCGGTCTGCTCGTCGCGCTCGGAGGCGCCCTGTCGATCTTCGGCCGGCTGCAGGCAGACCTGCGCCGTCGGACTGCGCGCCGGCTCATCAATGAACGCCGCACCGAACGGGAGTCCCTCGCATGAAACGCTGGCTTCTCTTCATACCGCTGGCGCTGTTCCTGTTCTTCGTCGGCGTTGCCGCCTACCAGCTGAGCCAGCCGAAGGACGATTTCGTCCGGACGGCGATGCTCGGCGAACCGCTGCCGGAATTCGCGCTTCGCCCCGCAACCGCAGCGCTGCCGGGGGTAGCGACGGCGGACTTCAGGGACGGCAAGCCGCGGCTGCTGAATATCTGGGCGAGCTGGTGCATTCCCTGCATCGCCGAGGCACCGCAGCTTGCCGCGCTCGAAGCTGCCGGGGTGGAAATCGTCGGGGTCGCGATCCGCGACAAGCCGGAAGACGTTGCGG
Organism: Qipengyuania oceanensis; assembly: GCF_009827535.1. Classification (NCBI taxonomy): domain Bacteria; kingdom Pseudomonadati; phylum Pseudomonadota; class Alphaproteobacteria; order Sphingomonadales; family Erythrobacteraceae; genus Qipengyuania; species Qipengyuania oceanensis. The sequence continues at coordinate 199,644 of NZ_WTYN01000002.1, forward strand.
CGTTTCTCGATCGCTACGGCAATCCCTACACGCGGATCGGGGCAGACGATCTGTCCGAGATCCAGCTTGCCATCGGGTCGTCGGGCGTACCCGAGACCTTCGTGATCGATGGCGAGGGGCGAATAACCTACCAGCACATCGGCGACATCCGCGAACCCGACGTCGCGGTTCTGCTCGAGGAATTGCAGGAGGCAGCCGAGTGAGGGCGCTGCTGGCCTTTGCCGCGCTGATCCTGGCGGTTCCGCTGCCAGCGCAGGATTCGATGCCGCCGGCACCCTATGCCTATCGCCAGCTCGAAGATCCGGTCCTCGAATCGCAGGCGCAGCAGCTGATGGAAACCTTGCGCTGCCTCAAGTGCCAGTCGCAATCGATCGCCGACAGCGACGCGCCGATGGCCGGCGACATGCGGCACCAGGTCCGCACCCGGATCGAGGCCGGCGAACAGCCCGAGGCGATCCGTGCCTGGTTGGTCGAGCGTTACGGCGACTACGTCAGCTACGAACCGCAACTCAGCGCGGCGACCTGGCCTCTTTATGCCGTGCCGCTGGTGCTGATCCTGCTGGCGCTGTTCCTTCTTTGGCGGCGAATGGGTCGGCGAACCGGCGAGGGCGAAGCATGACCTGGCTCCTAGTCGGCGTGCTCGCGCTGGCCGCGCTCGTCGTTGCTCACCTGGGCCTGCGGCTTCCGCGCGCAAGCATGATGCTGTTCGCATCCGCACTGCTGTTCGGCCTGGCCGGATATGCCTTGCAGGGGTCGCCGGCCCAACCCGCAGCGCCGTCGCTCACGCGCGTGGTGGCCGCCGAGGACGGGGAGGCGCTGGTCGCTGCCCGCCGCGAAGTGTTCGATACGGGCCAGCAACCGGCTCGCTACATCGTCGTCGCCGATGCCTTTGCGCGGCGCGGGCAATATGCCGATGCCGCCCAGATGCTGCGTGGGGCGGTAGCGGAACAACCCGGCAATGCCGAGGCTTGGGTCGCGCTCGGCAATGCATTGGTAGAACATGCCGGAGGCCAGCTGACCCCGGCGGCGATCGAGGCTTTCGGCCGGGCGGAAGCGGCGCGGCCCGATCATCCCGGCGCGGGATATTTTCTCGGGATCGCGCTGATCCGCTCGGGCCGGATCGACGCGGCGCGCGACTTGTGGGCGCAGATGCTGGCGGCGACGCCCGCCGATGCGCCGTGGCGCGCAGCGCTGGCAGACCGGCTTGCCCGGCTCGACGCGATGATCGGGCAGATGGCCGCGCAGGCTGCTGGCCAAGCCCCCGATTGAGCAGATATTGCGGCTGCGAACGCACCCTGCTAATCGCCGCGCCCTTCGGGTGGCACGGGGGCATCGGCGCCCGGCTCGATCGCAAGGGACATCTGCATGAGCGAAACCGGCTCGCAAGCGGATCGCGCACCGGAAACCGCGTCCGGCGAGGGTAGTGGTCACGGCCACGGCCACGGCAGTTCGCGCACGGCGCTGGCTGTCGGCGCCATCGGCATCGTCTTCGGCGATATCGGCACCAGCCCGCTCTACGCCTTCCGCGAGACCTTTTCCGACGCCAGCACCTATTCGCTGGCGATCGACCGCCTGCACGTGTTGGGTGTCGTCAGCCTGATCTTCTGGTCGATGGTGATCGTCGTCGCCCTGCAATACGTCACGATCCTAATGCGCGCGGACAACAAGGGGCAGGGCGGCAGCCTCGCCCTGGTCGCCTTGCTCAGCCGCCATATCGGGCGCTCGAGCTACGGATGGCTGGTGGTCCTGCTCGGTGTCTTCGCGACCTCCCTGTTCTACGGCGACAGCATGATCACGCCGGCGATCTCGGTCCTGTCGGCGGTGGAGGGGCTGACGGTGGTCGACCACCGGCTCGATCCGCTGGTCATACCCATCGCGCTCGTCCTGCTCATCTTCCTGTTTTTCCTGCAGAAACGCGGGACGGCAAAGGTCGGGATGCTGTTTGCGCCGGTGATGATCGTTTATTTCTGCGTCATTGCCGGGATGGGCGGCTGGCAGATCATCCAGAACCCCGACATCCTGTGGGCGCTCAACCCCTGGTACGCGCTGCAATTCTTCCTGACCGACGGGTTCATCGCCTTCCTCGCGCTGGGTGCAGTGGTCCTCGCGGTGACGGGGTCGGAAGCGCTCTATTCCGATATGGGGCATTTCGGGCGCGGCCCGATGCGCCTATCGTGGTTCGGTTTCGTGATGCCGTGCCTGTTGCTGAACTATTTCGGCCAGGGCGCGATGATCGCCGCGCTGCCGCCGGAGCAAGCCGCCGAAGTCGTGCGCAACCCGTTCTTCCTGCTCGCGAGCGAGGAATGGCGCCTGCCGCTGGTGATCCTTGCCACGGTCGCGACCTTCATCGCCAGCCAAGCGGTGATCTCGGGCGCATTCTCGATCACGCACCAGGCGATGCAACTGGGCTTCATTCCGCGTCTCTCGATCCGCCACACCAGCGTGACCGAGGCGGGCCAGATCTACATTCCCGTGGTCAACTGGGCGCTGATGGTCGCGGTCATCATCCTCGTGCTGACTTTCCAGACATCGTCCAACCTCGCCAGCGCATATGGTATCGCGGTGACGGGTGCGGTGACCATCGACACGCTGCTGATGGGCGTGCTGTTCGTCGGCGTGTGGAAATGGAAATGGTGGATCGCGGCGCCAGTCGTCGCTTTCTTCCTGATCGTCGACGGCGCGTATTTCGCGGCCAACCTGACCAAGGTACCCCAGGGCGGCTGGTTCCCGCTGGTGGTGGGCCTCATCGCGTTCACCATGCTGACCACGTGGGCCAAGGGGCGCAAGCTGATGCGTGCCCGCATGAGCGAGACGGCGATGCCGATCGAGATTTTCGCCAAGTCCGCCCACAACAGCGCGGTTCGCGTGCCGGGCACGGCGATCTTCATGGCATCGCAGACCGGCGGCGTGCCTTCCGCGCTGTTGCACAACATCAAGCATAACAAGGTGCTGCACGAACGGGTCGTGATCCTGACGGTCGAGATCGATGATGTGCCCTACGTCGACGAGCACGAGCGGTGCGAGATGCACGATCTGGGCGACGGCTTCTATCGCGCGATCCTGCATTACGGTTTCATGGAAGAAACCGACGTGCCGCTGGGTCTCAAGTCGATGTCGCGTTGCGGCGGCGAGTTCGACATGATGCAGACCAGCTTCTTCCTCAGTCGGCAGACCTTGCTGCCGAGCGGCGACGATGCGGGCATGCCGATCTGGCGTGAGAAGATCTTCGCGTGGATGCTGCGCAATGCGGCGACGGCGATGGAGTTCTTCCGCCTGCCGACGAACCGCGTGGTGGAGCTCGGCAGCCAGGTCAGGATCTAGCGGGAAGCGCGGCTTCGCGAACGTCCGCTAACGATCCGATTCGGGGCATGCTGGAGCTCGGGCCTTGAACATGCTCGCGAGCAAGGCATTGAACGATTGCAGCCATGCGTTAGCCTGCAGATATGGAAGTGAAAGCCGCGGACTTGAGTAAAGCGCTCAGGCGTCACGTTGTGCCCCTGCTCGTCGAGGCCGGGTTTGATGATGTGACAGGTCGGAGATTCTGGCGCCATAGGTACGGCAGGATCGATCACGTGGAAATCTCAAGCCTATCCACCTATCGAGCTCTGACCGCCCAAGCCACTACAGCATCCTTCGTCGTCAGGATGGCCATCTCATTGGAGCACTATGGCTTCGAGAACGATCCGTTTCACAAGCACCACATAGCCATGGGTCCATCGGGCCCGAGGCCGAATGAGAACCAAATGCCGATACGGGGCGTAGTTTGCCCGAAAGACGCCCCTCCTTTGCGGCTCGGACGATGGGGGTGGGAGTGCGAAACGCTCTGGCGAGTGACGTCTGTTGCCGAAGCTGATCAGGCGGCAGTCGACCTTCGCGAGCAATTTACCCGCTATGCGTTGGAATGGTTGGAAACGGAGTGGGACGTGCAGGACATCCTGGCACTGCTGCATTGGCAGGAGAGCCGCCTGTTCATTGCGAAAAGTGAGAACGGCTCGCACCTGCAGTTGGACGCGGAATTACCCGGCAGCGCCATTCGGAATGCACACATCGCAATGGCCGAGAATGCTAAAAAAAATCCCCATAGAGGACGGAAAGCCACCCAATAGCGGACACTCCGGCGCAAAGATCAGCGAGCGTCCGCTAACGACCCATTTGCGGACATTTGGTGAGCGTACTAACGCTGTACTGTGCTTCAATATTTTCGAACACTTTTTTCGGTGCGGTCGTTCAAGGCGTTTGCAAGGCTGCTCTTCCTTGTTCCGTGGTCGATTGCGACGGCCCGTTTCCGCCATCGGGACCGTGACGACTGATGCAATTCATGTCCGTCCGTTTCCCACCCACTAGCGAGTATTAGCCTGTCGGGGGCTCGTTCTCGATCGCGTCTTCGGTCGCTTCGCCCAGCGAGAGCCCGTGCCGCATGAGCATCGGGATCTGGGTGAAGGTGAACAGGAAACTCAGCGGCAGGAAGACCCACAGCTTCGCCGCCAGCCAGCCGCCGAAATCGAGATACCAGCGCAGGAACTCGTTGAGTGCGGCGAGCACCAGGAAGAACACGCCCCAATTGCGGCTGAGCTTGAGCCAGCCCTCGTCGCTCAACCCTTCGAACGCGGCCTCGAGCAGTATCTTCAGCAAGGCCGTTCCGCGCCAATAGCCGATCAGCAACGCGACCCCGAAGAACACGTAGATGATCGTCGGCTTCAGCTGCACGAAGGTCGGGTCGCCGAAGAACACCGTCAGCGCGCCGAACCCGAGGATCAGCACGGTGGAGAACCACAGCATCGGCGATGCCTTGCCGAACTTGATGCGGCTGAAGGCGAGGGCGGCAACGGCGGCGACCATGAAGGCGATCGTGCCCTTGATCATCGCTGCGACCTCGACCAGCGAATCCGGCTCATCGGGCGAGTAGTACTTGTAGACGAGGAAGAAGATCAGCAGCGGGCCATAGTCGACCAGCGTGTTGAGCCACCCGGATTTGGGCTTTTGCGTTCCGGTATCGGCCATCAGGCAACTCCCGCAATGACGCGCGCGACGAGGTCCGGGTCGAACGGTCGCAAGTCCTCGATCTTCTCACCGACGCCGATCGCGTGGATCGGCAGGCCGTATTGCTCGGCCGCGGCGACCAGCACGCCGCCCCGCGCGGTGCCGTCGAGCTTGGTCATGATGAGGCCGGTGACACCGGCGACTTCCTTGAACACATCGATCTGGCTGAGCGCGTTCTGGCCGTTGGTCGCATCGAGCACGAGCACGACGTCATGCGGCGCCTCCGGATTGAGGCGGCCGAGAACTTTGCGGATCTTGGCGAGTTCGTCCATCAGCTCGCGCTTGTTTTGCAGCCGGCCGGCCGTGTCGACGACCAGCGCGTCGATCCCCTGTTCGGTTGCGGCCTTGACCCCGTCGAACACGATGCTCGCAGGATCGCCGCCTTCGGGCCCGCGGATCAGCGGCGCGCCGATGCGGTCGGCCCAGGTCTGCAGCTGGCCGATGGCGGCGGCCCGGAAGGTATCACCCGCTGCCAGCATGACGCCGTAATCGTCTTCCTGGAAAAGGTGCGCGAGCTTGGCGATGGTCGTCGTCTTGCCGCTGCCGTTGACCCCGATGACGAGGATGACCTGCGGGCGCGGAAAGGCGGTGATCTCCAGCGGCCTGGCGACGGGACGCAGGATCGCCGCGATTTCTTCGGCGACGGCTTCCTTGAGCTCGCGCTCGGTGATTTCCAGGCCGAAGCGCTTCTCGCGCAGGCGCTCGCGAATGCGCGCGGCGGCGGAGGGCCCGAGATCGGACAGGATCAGCGCGTCCTCGACATCGTCGAGCGTCGCATCGTCGAGCTTGGCGGTGGTGACCGCCTGGCTGAGGTTCTCGGTCAGCCGCTCGGATGTCTTGCGGAAGCCGCCGAACAGGCGCTCGGACCAGCTCTTGCCTTCGCTCATTGCAGCAGGCCTTCTTCGATTGTCGTGGGCGTAAGGGTCAGGATCGTGCCCGGTTGCGTGCCGTGGGGCAGGGCGACCCGGGCAAAGGTCTCGCTATAGCCGGTTCCGTCGCGTTCGGCGAGCACGCGCTGCGGCGTTCCAAGCTTGCCTGCCAGCCAGGCGGAGCGGCGTTCGCGCACGGCATCTCGCAATTCGGCAGCGCGGCGCCTGATCGTGGCGCGATCGGTTTGCGGCATCCGCGCGGCCGGCGTACCGGGACGCGGCGAATAGGGAAAGACGTGGCCGTGCACGATGCCGAGCTCGCGCACGATCGAGAGGTTCGCCGCGTGGTGTTCCTCGCTTTCCGTCGGAAAGCCCGCAATCAGGTCCGCGCCGAGGGCAAGTTCGGGCCGGTGTTCGCGCAGGCGTTCGACGAGATCTGTCGCGTCGGCGCGGCTGTGGCGGCGCTTCATCCGCTTGAGGATCAGGTCGTGGCCATGCTGCAACGACAGGTGCAGGTGCGGCATGATGCGGGGCTCGCCAGCGAACAGGTCGAACAGTTCCTGGTCGATCTCGACCCCGTCGAGCGAGGACATCCGCAGCCGCTGCAGCTCGGGAAAAGCCGCCAGCACGGCGCGTACGAGCGAGCCGAGCCTGGGCGCGCCTGGCAGGTCCGCGCCCCAGCTGGTCACGTCGACTCCGGTCAGCACCACTTCCGGTGCGCCTGCACGAAGGTCGCGTTCGACCTCGCGCAGGACCTGGTCGATCGTGAGCGACCGGCTGGTACCGCGACCTTGCGGGATGACGCAGAAGGTGCAGGCGTGGTCGCAGCCGTTCTGGACCGCGACGAAGGCCCGCGTGCGGCGCATCGGTACATGGGAAGGGCGCGCCGGGACATTCCAGGCGCGCGGGTCGAGCTTGGCGGTATTGGCGATCAGCCCGTCGACCTCGGGCATGGCGGCAAGCTGTTCGCGCTCGACCTCCGCCGCGCAGCCGGTGACAAGCAGCCGCGCATCGGGCCGGGCGCGCCGCGCCTTGCGGATCGCCTGCCGGGTCTGGCGGACGGCTTCGCTCGTAACCGCGCAGCTGTTGACCACCACGACATCGTCCTCGCCGTCTAGCAGATCGCGGATGCGCTCGCTCTCGGAGATGTTGAGCCGACAGCCGAGCGAGATGACTTCGGGACCCTTCATGCATTCGCTCCGGCGAAATCGTCCCATTCGAAGCTGCCGCGGAAACTCTCGGTCGCAGGACCGGTCATCAGGATGCGGTTGTCCGAAGTCCACTCGATCGTCAGCGGTCCTCCGGGCAGGGTGACGATGACGGTTCGCTCCACAAGACCGCGCCGCATAGCCGCGATGGCCGTCGCGCAAGCACCGGTTCCACAGGCGCGCGTCAGGCCTGCGCCACGCTCCCACACGCGCAAGCGGATCGCCTCGCGGCTCTCGATGGTGGCGACATTGACGTTCACGCGCTCGGGAAACAGCGGGTCGCGTTCGATTTGCGGGCCGATAGTCTCGAGCGGCACGGCATCGCAATTCCCGACGAAAAAGATGACATGCGGATTGCCGACATTGACGGCTGCCGGATTGTCGAGGCCGTCCCAGCCGACGGGCATAGTCAGCGTGTCCATCGCATAGGCTAGGGGGATCGCATTCCAGTCGAAGCGTGGTTCCCCCATGTCGACCGTGGCACCGCCCTGTGCCGGCGAGATTGCGATCGTCGCGCCGGCGGTCTCAAGCTGCGCGGGCCTGCCATGCAACAGCGCCACCGCCCGGCTGGCATTGCCGCAAGCCTCGACCTCGCCGCCGTCCGAATTGAAGATCCGCATTCGGAAATCGGCTGTCTCCGAAGGCTCCAGCACGATCAGCTGGTCGCAGCCAATACCGGTTTGCCGATTGGCGATCGCGGCCACGACTGCGGCTTCCAGCGCGGGCAGGGAATCCTCGCGCGCGTCGAGCACGACGAAATCATTGCCGAGACCATGCATCTTGATGAAGGGGACGCGCATCGTGTCCGCGCCTCTATTGCGCGAGCGCCTTCGCGTAAAGGCGCGAGGGTGTCAGGCGGTGCGGCTCTCGGGTGCGGGATCTTCAGCCGTGCCGGTGCGGGCAGGAACTTCCTGCGCCAGCTGTCCGCTTTCGGCGAGCCGCTTGCGCACCGCCTCGCCGTTTTCGGGCAGGCCGTAATGGTAGCCCTGGCCCTTCATCTTGCCGAGCGTCTTGAGCGCTTCGAGGATCTTCTCGTCCTCGATCCCCTCGGCGGTGACCGGCATGTGCAGCCCGTCGCTCATCGACACCATCGCCTGGACGATCTTGGCACCCGAATTGCTGCCGGAAAGCTCCTTCACGAAGCTGCGATCGATCTTGAGCCGGTCGAACGGCAGGCTCGATAGCTGCGACAGGCTGGCGTAGCCGGTGCCGAAATCGTCGAGGCTGACGTGGACACCCTGGTTCTGCAGGCTGGCGATCATCGTGCGAACCATGCCGATGTTCTCGTGCAGGCAGCTTTCGGTGATCTCGATCTCCAGCCGGTGCGGTGGGAAATTGTGTTCGATCAGGAGCTTGAGGAGCTTTTGCGAGAACCACGGATCACGCATCTGCACCGGCGAGATGTTTACCGACAGCGTCAGTTCGGGCGCCCAGCTCTTCGCATCGGTGAATGCCTGCACGATCAGCTGTTCGGACAGATCGCCGATCAGGCCCATCTCCTCGGCGATCGGGATAAAGATATCCGGTCCGACGATGCCGAAATCGGGCGAGTTCCAGCGGGCCAGCATCTCGAAGCCGACCAGTTTCCCCGTCTCGAGGTCGATCTGCTGCTCGTAGAACGGGACGAACTCGCCCTTCTCGATGCCGCGCCGCAAGCCCTGGATCATCTCGTTGCGGAAACGCAGTTCGCTTTCCATGCTGCTCTCGAACCAGAAGAAGCGATTCTTCCCCTGCTTCTTGGCATGATACATGGCGATATCCGCCTTGTGCATCAGCGCCTTTGCATCGACATCTCCGCCCGCGGGCTGACCCGATCGCTCGCTCGCCGAGATACCCAGGGAAATAGTGACTTCCGCGATCTGCCCGCCGATCTCAATCGGCTTGGAGACCTTTTCGATCAAGCGGTTGGCAATTTGCTCGACGCGTTCGGGAGCGCGCGCATCGAACGGGAAGACGCAGGTGAACTCGTCGCCACCCAGGCGCGCCAGCAGCCCGCCGCGCGGCAGGAGCGAACGGATACGCGTCGCCGCCTGCTGCAGGACCTGGTCGCCGCTCTTGTGGCCGTTGAGGTCGTTGACCTGCTTGAAATTGTCCAGGTCGATCATGATCAGCGCCAGCGCCTGGCCGTTCTGCTCGCACTGGTCGATCATGATGTCGACTGCGCTGGTCAGGCTGCGCCGGTTGAGACATCCGGTGAGCGGGTCGATCTCGGCGAGCAGCCGTGCTTCCTGCTCTGCCTCGCGGGTCTGGTCGATTTCCTGCGTCAGTTCCTTGTAGCGGCGCCAGCCGAGCAGGATCAGAGCAATGTTGAGGAGCACCGCGTTGACCAGCAGGGTGTCCGGTCCCTCGCCGATGCCCTGCCACGCGCGCACGATCTGCGGCAGCACCTTGCCGCCGGTCCCGACGAACAGGATGATCGCGGCAACCGCGATACCGAGCGTCACGAAATCGCGATCGCTGGTACCGAAGGTGCGGAAGAATTTGCTCTTGTCGTGACGCATATGCCGGTCGGTCGGTAAACCTGCCCCCTCGCGAACTTCCACCGATTGACGCAAACCTATGCGGCCTTTGCACTAATTACTGGTTAACCGCGGAAAATCGCGACACCTGCGGAAAGTGCGGGGTTTGCGGTTGGCAGACGGTGCCGGGGGTCGCTAACGCCCATGGCCTCTCCCGTAACGAAACCCGAGGCGTCGATGCCGCAATACTGGCTGCTGAAATCCGAACCGTTCAAATACAGCTGGGACGACCTTGTCGCGGAAGGCGAAGGCACGTGGGACGGCGTCCGCAACCATCGGGCGAAGAACAATCTGGCTGCCATGAAGGTCGGCGACCAGGCTTTCTTCTACCATTCGCGCGAAGGGCTTGAGATCGTCGGCATCGTCGAAGTAAGCGTCGCCGGCATCACCGATCCGACCGACGAGACAGGCAAATGGGCGGCTGTAAAGGTGAAGCCCGTGGGCAAGCTGGACCAGCCAGTCACCCTCAAGCAGATCAAGGCCGAACCAACGCTCGAAGATTGCGAACTGGTTCGCCTCTCGCGCCTCTCCGTGGCCGAAATACGACCAGCTGAATGGAAAAAAATTGTTTCCATGTCAAAGGCTTGATGGGGAACATAAACAGCCCGGCTCCGTTGGTTAGGTAAGAGACGCAGACGCGTCCCCTCAACCAGACGAAAGGAGCATCACCATGGGTGAACTCACCGAAAAGATCAAAGGCAACACCAACGAAGCCATCGGCAACATCAAACAAGAATCGGGCAATCCCGAAACCCGTGCCGAAGGCCGCAAGCAGGAAGCCAAGGGCGAAGCCCAGCAACTCAAGGGCGAAGTCGAAGGCAAGCTCGGCAACGACATCTGAGCCAACTGCATCGATAACCGAAAAAGGACCGTCCCGATGGGGCGGTCTTTTTTTGTCCAGTGATTGCTCGGGTCAGCCCGCCTTCGCGCGCAGGCCGGAGACCGTCGCACCGCTGGCGGCGAGTTGCTCGATATCGATCTTGCAGTGGAGCAGGCGAACTCCGTCTCTTCCCTTCGCCTCGACGAGCGCCGTGCGAAACTCGTCGGTGGTCGAGCAGGTGGCCGACCATCCTCCGAAGCTTGCTGCAAGCTGGGCGAAATCGGGATTGCGAAGCGTGGTGGCCGACAGGCGCGCGGGAAATTCACGCTCCTGGTGCATGCGGATCGTGCCGTAAGCCGAATTGTCGACCACGATCACCATCAGGTCGCATCCGTGCTGCACCGCGGTTGCCAGTTCCTGCCCGTTCATCAGGAAATCGCCGTCACCGGCGACCGCTACCACCGTGCGATCGGGGAATCGGCGCGCGGCGGCCACCGCTGCAGGTACGCCGTAGCCCATCGCACCTGCGGTCGGGGCGAGCTGGCTCGGGAAGCCGTCGTAACGCCAGTAGCGGTGCCACCAGCCGGAGAAATTGCCCGCACCGTTGCAGATGATCGTATCGGCGGGGAGCGTGTCGCGCATGAAAGTGACGCAGGCCGCCATGTCGAGCGGATAGTCGCCCGAACTGCCATCGGGGTTGGGCGTCGCCCAGCTTTCCCAATCGGCATTCGCTTGCGCACCGGCATCGAAGTCCAGGATGTCGCCATCCTCCCATAACGCCGCGCTTTCGGCGAATTCGCCCATGTCCGCGCAGATCGCCAGATCGGTTTCGAAAACGCTGTTGAGTTCTTCCGGATCGGGATGGACATGGATCAGGGTCCGCTCCTTCCCGGCAAGGGCGGGAAAGCTGTAACCATCGGTCGTCGCCTCGCCGAGCCGGGCGCCTACGGCCAGCACGAGATCGGCATTCTTCACCCGCTCGACAAGGCCCGGGTTGGGGCCATAACCGAGGTTCCCGGCGTAGACCTTGCTCGACGGCGAAATCGCGTCCTGCCGCCGGAAGGCGGTCGCAACGGGCAGGCCGATCCGTTCGGCGAAAAGCTGGAAATACTCTCTCGCCTTGGCATTCCAGCCCGCGCCGCCGACGATCGCGATGGGGGAAGCGGCGTCGCCGATCATCGCCATCATGGCTTGCATCGCGTCGGGGCAGGGGGCTTGTGCCGGACGAGCGACGAAGGGGCGAGGTCGCGCCTCGGTCGCGTCGGACAGCATGTCTTCGGGCAAGGCGAGCACGACCGGGCCGGGACGGCCGGAGATCGCGGTCGCATAGGCGCGGGCGACGAATTCGGGAATGCGGTCCGCGCTGTCGACCCGCGCCGCCCATTTGCAGATCGGGGCGAAGAAAGCGGGAAAGTCCACTTCCTGGAAACCTTCGCGCTCGCGCATGTCGCGCGCGACATCGCCGACGAACAGGATCATCGGCTGCGAATCCTGCATCGCCACGTGCACGCCGATGCTCGCATTGGTCGCGCCCGGACCGCGGGTGACGAAACAGATCCCCGGGCGGCCCGAGGCCGCCGCGTTCATCGCCCCGTCGGCACAGGCCATGAATGCCGCGCCGCCTTCTTGGCGACAGGTCACGAGGTCGATCGCCGGGGTATCGTGCAGCGCGTCGAGTACCTGCAGGAAGCTCTCGCCAGGAACGGTGAAGATGCGGTCGCAGCCCTGTTCGAGCAGGCAATCGACGAGCAGGCGCGCGGCCTGCGGCGTGGAATGTTCGGTCATGCCCAGCGCTGTAGCCAGCGCGCTCCGGCGGGGCAATCGCGGTGCGTTGGGCGCGCCATGAACAAGGTTAATGTCCCGACTTGCGACAGTGGAAAACTCGCTGGTGCCGAATGGTTAGCAAAACGTTAACTCGGGATCATGAGCAACACCGCAAACCCTCATATGGCGAAGCCGCGCCGCTCCGCCCTGGTGCTGTCGGACGAGGCCGCTCGGCATCCGTTTCTCGCCCGTTTGCCGGAGCACGTACGGCGGGCCGACCGGCCGTTCGACCCGCGGCCTTTTTGGCGACTAACCCGCGACGATGTCCGTGGCTTTGCGACTGCCTATGTCGCCTGCACGCTCGCGGTGCTGGTCTTCCTGATTTAGCTATGGCTCTGGCCGGCGCTGGCGCGGACAGCATCTGCCTGTTGCTCGGCGACGAACAGTCGCTGGCCGAGCCACGCTGAAATCAGGCACATCGCGGCCGACAGCAGCAGCTGCTCGCTCACTCCGACGCCCGCTGCGCTCAGCCCCATGGCAAGAAGCGAACCGATCACCATCGCGAAGCTGTTGACGATATTGTTTGCAGCGATCGTGCGTGCCGCGCGGCCTGGATCGACCTTCGTCGTGAGGAAGGCGTAGAGCGGAACCACGAACATGCCGCCGGCCACGGCGATGCCGAGCAGGCACAGCAGCAAGACGCTTGCCATCGGCCATGCGAGAAATTCCATGACACTCAACAATTCGCTCGGCTGGTCGGCCTGCCACATCCGGCAGACGAAGTAGAATGCGACGACGAACAGACCCATGACGATCACCGAAGCGGGTGCGTAGCGGGCCGAGACCCGGCCCCGCAGCAGCGCGTTGACCGATACCGAGCCGATCGCGACGCCGACGGAGAAGACCACCAGGAACAGGCTGGCGACTTCCTTGCTCGCCATGATGACGTTCTTGGCGAGCGGCGGGAACTGGATGAACAGCACCGCGCCTATGGTCCAGAAGAAGCTGATCGCGAGGATCGCGTAATAGACCTCGCGAACGTGCATCGTGTCGCGCACGAGCCGGACGGAGGCCCTGACGATATGCCAGTCCAGCTTCTCTCCGGGGATCACCGGAGGCGCTGGCGGCACCGAGCGGCTGGTGAAGTATCCGGCGATCGCGACCAGCACGACCCCGACCGCGGATGCCTCGACCGGTATCCATCCGGCGATGATCGTGCCGGCGAGGATGGCGATGTAAGTCCCCGCCTCGACCAGGCCGGTCCCGGCGAGCACTTCGTCGCTGCGCAGATGCTGCGGCAGGATGGCGTACTTGATGGGCCCGAAGAACGTCGAATGGACGCCCATCGCGGTCAGCGCCACGAGCATCAGCGGGATGGCGACGGCCTCGGTCGCCATGCCTTGCCATGCCATGACGAGCCCGGCAGCCCCGACGCACATGATGGCGATCTCGGCTGCCTTGACGATGCGGATGATCCTCGCCTTGTCGCGCATGTCGGCGAGCTGGCCGGCCAGCGCCGACAGCAGCACGAAAGGCAGAATGAAGAGCGCCGAGGCAAGTGCGCTGAAAGCCGCTTCCGCGCTCTCGGAACTGTAGACGCTGTACACGACGAACAGCACCATCGCGTTCTTGAAGAGATTGTCGTTGAAAGCGTTGAACAACTGGGTCGCGAACAGTGGCCCGAAGCGGCGGCTGCGCAAGATGTGCGTCAAGGTCGTCATAAATCTCCGGGGCGGCCGTGTGGCGTGGGGGTGTAAAGATTTGCCGGGCGTGGACAAGCGAAAGGATATGCTTTTGCCCCGCCGCGCGACGGGCTAGACCGCTGGCGATGCTGACGCTGCCCAATATCCTGACCCTGTCGCGGATCGTGACGGTGCCCTTGCTCGCCTTCCTGCTGTGGTGGCCCGACTGGGAACTTGGCTACGGCCTTGCTTTCGGGCTGTACTGCCTGATGGGGATCACCGATTATTTCGATGGCTATCTCGCCCGTTCGAGCGGCGCGGTCTCGAAGCTGGGTATCTTCCTCGATCCGATCGCGGACAAGATCATGGTGGCCGCGGTCATCCTGGTGCTGACTGCGCAAGGCGTGTTGCGCGGCCCCTACGTCGGCGATGCCCATGTGATAGCGGGCCTGGTGATACTCGTGCGCGAAATCGCGGTTTCGGGCCTGCGCGAGTTTCTCGGCGGCTTGCGGGTGTCGGTACCCGTGACCCGGCTCGCCAAGTGGAAGACCGCTCTGCAGATGATGGCGCTGGGCTCGCTCATCCTGGGTGGTGCGCTGCCGAACTGGAACGTGATGATCGGCGGGATCGATGCCAACATCCCTCATACGTTCGGCCTGACGAGCTTGTGGGCGGCAGCCGTGCTGACCGTCATGACGGGATGGGATTACCTTCGCGTTGGTCTGAAACACATGGACTGACGCACGCTTGCGGCGGCGCCACTGGTCAATCCCGGCAGAAAGGATTAATTCGGGGCGGTATCCGGGTACGTCTGCAAGGATTTCCGCGTCCATGAGCCTCGGCACCGCGCTCCTGATCCTGCTTGCTGCAGCCATGCTGGTCGCGCTGGCGCTGCTCGCCTGGATGGTGCGCACGGTCATGCGCGAGGCGCATTCCATCGAGGACGACGACGCGGAACTTTCCGAGCGTCGGCGCAGCTTTTTCGGCTGGCTCAACCCCGTTGCCTGGTGGCGGCGCGACGAGACCGTCCACTTGTTCTACCAGCGCGATGCGAAGGGAAGGTATCGCAAGATCCGGCGTCACTGATCACGCGGTGTCACCCGGCCGGCGGCACTCGCCCATAAACCGATTATCAAGGATTTTCCGTCACAAGCGCCGTCATGGGTACGGCACTTTCGACCTTCATCTCGGCTTTTCTAAAGCTTGGCGTGTGCGCGGTGATCTTCAACGAGGTCCGCGGCATGATCCTGGCCGTGCCGGTGCTTTACGGCATCTACGAAGCCGGCGGAACGCTGATGGCGATCTGGATCGGCTTTTGCTCGCTCGCCGGGATCGCACTGTCGGTGGTGGTACCGATGATCGCGGCCAGAAAGCTCCAGAAATTCGCCGACAGCAAGTTGAAGCCTGCCACTGCGCAAGCCGTCGCCGCCTAACCGGCGCGCAGTTCTTCCGCCAGCAACCTGAATTCGTCCGCGCGGGGTGAATTCTTGCGCCAGATGAGCGCGATCTCGCGCGCGGCATTCTTCGATTTCAGCGGGCGGGCGACAACGTCGGTTTCGTGCAGGATGCCCGCATCGAGCGCCATCTGCGGCAGCATCGTCACGCCGAGCCCGTTATCGACCATCTGCACCAGCGTGTGCAGCGAAGTCCCCACGACGGCGGAATTGGTGCGCAGTTCGGGGCGGTCGCACGCTTCGAGCGCATGATCCTTGAAGCAGTGCCCGTCCTCCAGCAGCAGCAGCTGGCCCTCGTCGATCATGGCCGGGGGAATCGTATCGGGCAGGTCGATGGGATCGTCCTTGGGAAAGGCCACGTAGAGCCGATCGTCCGCGATGTGTTCGACTTCGACCTCGCCTGCGGGAAAGGGCAGGGCGAGCAGCACGCAATCGGCGCGGCCGTGGTGCAGCGATTCGACCGCATCGGCACTCGGTTCCTCGCGCAGGTAGAGCTTCAGCTGGGGCCGCTCCTTGCGCAGCCGCGGCAGGATTCGCGGTAGGAAGAAGGGCGCGATCGTCGGGATGACGCTCATCCGCAATTCGCCGGAAAGCGGCTTGCCGGACGCCTGCACCAGGTCGGACAATTCTTCCGCTTCGCGCAGCAGGCGATGTGCCTTGTCGACCACCTTGTTGCCGAGGGGCGTGAAGCGCACCACCCGGCGACTGCGCTCCACCAGCGTCACCCCGAGCAGCGTCTCGAGCTCGCGAATCCCGGCGGACAGGGTCGATTGCGAAACGAAGCTGGCCTCGGCGGCGCGGCCGAAATGGCCGTGCTCGTGCAGCGCAACGAGATATTGCAGCTGCTTGATCGTGGGAAGGTAGGTGCTCACTTGCGCACCCTACTCCGCCGCGAGCCCTCCGTTCAACTCCGCTGGCATATCGTCGACGTGGGTCATCGTCAGCCGGCCTTTCTTGACCGCGAAGGCCAGCCGGCCTTCGACCAGCTCCAGCGCGTCCTTGCCGAACACCTCGTATCGCCATCCCTCGAGGATCGGCAGGTCGCGCACACCCGCGGCAAGGGCCTCCATCTCGTCCGACCGCGTGAGCAGACGGGACGCGATATCGATCTCGCGCGAGCGGATCTTCAGCAGCAGCTTGAGCAGGTCGGCCACCAGCGCGCCTTCCTTGCCCAGCGGTGCGCCGCGCTTGGGCTTTTCCGGCATCTCTTCCTTCGAGAGCGGCTCCGCACCGGCCAGTATCTTCATCAGGCGCTTGCCGATGTCGTTGTCCTTCCAGGCATTGGAGAGGCCGCGCACCTTGACCAGATCGTCCTGCTTCTTCGGCGGATGGCTGGCGATATCGGCCAGCGTCTCGTCGCGCATGATCCGGCCACGCGGAATATTCTTGTGCTGTGCTTCGCCTTCGCGCCAGGCGGCCAGCGCTTTCAGCCTGCCCAGAACCTGTGGGTTGCGGCCCTGCTGGCGGATACGGCGCCAGGCATTTTCCGGGTCCATGCGGTAGTTCTCGGGATCGGCGAGCTTTTCCATCTCTGCATCGAGCCAGGCGCCGCGGCCCGTCTTGATGAGCTTGTTGAGGATCTTCGGGAAGATCTTGGCGAGATGGGTGACGTCGCCGATGGCGTATTCGATCTGCCTGTCTGTCAGCGGACGGCGGCTCCAGTCGGTGAAGCGCGCGCCCTTGTCGACCGGAATGTTGAGCCAGCTTTCGACCAGGTTGGCGTAACCGATCTGTTCGGACTGGCTGATCGCCATCATCGCGATCTGGGTGTCGAAGATCGGGAAGGGCGTCTTGCCGGTGAGGTTGAAGACGATCTCGACGTCCTGTCCGCCGGCATGGAAGACCTTGAGGATCTCGTCGTTGTCGCACAACAGGTCGAGCAGCGGGGCGAGGTCGATTCCCTCGGCCAGCGGATCGACTGCTGCTGCTTCCTCCTCGTTGCCGATCTGGACGAGGCAGAGTTCGGGCCAATAGGTGTTCTCGCGCATGAATTCGGTGTCGACGCAGACGAATTCGGATTTGGCGAGCCGCTCGCAAAGATCGCGGAGCGTGTCGGTATCGGTAATCAGGTCGTGTATTTTCATCGTTTCATTTCTTGCTTGGGGCGGAGTGCCACCCACCGGGCCTTTCGGCCCAATCCCTGTCGAGCGACCCGGCTTGACAAAAAGCCGGGCTTGCCCTGTTAGCGCGCGCGATTCCCCGCTAGAGGAGCGCGCATTCAACGCGCCGCGCCCTAGCGCCATAGCTCCGAAAATGGAAAGATTTTAGATGCACGCCTATCGTACCCACAACTGCGCACAGCTGACCAAGGAAAACGTCGGCGAAACCGTCCGCCTGTCGGGCTGGGTGCACAACAAGCGCGACCACGGCGGCGTGCTGTTCGTCGACCTGCGCGATCACTACGGCATCACCCAGATCGTCGCCGACAGCGATAGCGCGGCGCTGCCGGTGCTGGAGAAGCTCAGGCTGGAATCGGTCGTCACGATCGACGGCACGGTCAAGGCGCGCGACGAGGTCGCGGTGAACAAGAACCTGCCGACCGGCGAGATCGAGGTGTTCGCCCGCGCGGTCGAGATCCAGAGCCGCGCCGAGGACCTCCCGTTGATCGTCAACCAGGCGGAAGACTATCCGGAGGAAACCCGGCTCAAGTACCGCTTCGTCGACCTGCGGCGCGAGCGCGTCCATGCCAACATCATGCTGCGCAACAAGGTCATCACCTCGCTGCGCAACCGCATGATCGAGCAGGGCTTCTCCGAGTTCCAGACGCCGATCCTCGGCGCCTCCTCGCCCGAAGGCGCGCGCGACTATCTCGTGCCGAGCCGCCTCCATCCGGGCCGCTTCTACGCGCTCCCGCAGGCGCCGCAGATGTTCAAGCAGCTGCTGATGGTCGCAGGGTTCGACCGCTATTTCCAGATCGCGCCGTGCTTCCGCGACGAGGATTTGCGCGCCGACCGTTCGCCGGAATTCTACCAGCTCGATTTCGAAATGAGCTTCGTCACGCAGGAAGACGTGTTCCAGGCGATCGAGCCGGTCCTTGCCGGCGTGTTCGCGGAATTTTCGGGCGGCAAGAGCGTGACCCCTGCGGGCGAGTTTCCGCGCATCCCCTATGCCGAGGCGATGCTGAAATACGGTAGCGACAAGCCCGACCTGCGCAACCCGCTGATCATTTCGGACGTCACCGATCATTTCACAACGTCCGGCTTCGGCCTGTTCGAAAAAATCGTCGGCACCGGTGGCCGCGTGCGCGTGGTCCCGGCTCCCGATACGCACGAGAAAAGCCGCAAGTTCTTCGACGAGATGAACGACTGGGCACGCAAGGAAGGCTTCGCCGGACTCGGCTACGTTACCCGCAAGGGCGGCGAGTTCGGCGGCCCGATCGCGAAAAACCACGGGACCGAGGGTATGGAAAAGCTCTATGCCGAGCTGGGACTGGGCGAAAACGACGGCCTGTTCTTTGCCGCGGGCAAGGAGAAGGACGCCGCCAAGCTGGCCGGAGCGGCGCGCACTCGTGTCGCCGAGGAACTGGGCCTGATCGAGCAAGACTGTTTCAAGTTCTGCTGGATCGTCGATTTCCCGATGTTCGAGTACGACGAAGACTTGAAAAAGGTCGATTTCAGCCACAATCCTTTCTCGATGCCGCAGGGCGAGATGGAAGCGCTCGAGACCAAGGATCCTCTCGATATCCTGGCGTGGCAATACGACATCGTCTGCAACGGCTACGAGCTGTCTAGCGGCGCCATTCGTAACCATCGCCCGGACATCATGTACAAGGCGTTCGAGATCGCCGGCTATTCGCAGGCCGACGTGGATGCGAACTTCTCCGGCATGATCGAGGCATTCAAGCTCGGCGCGCCGCCGCACGGTGGCTCGGCCCCGGGTATCGATCGCATCGTGATGCTGCTCGCAGATGAGCCGAACATCCGCGAAGTGATCGCTTTCCCGCTCAATCAGCGGGCACAGGACCTGATGATGGGGGCTCCGAGCCTCGTCAGCCCGAAACAGCTGCGCGAAGTGCATATCCAGCTGACACCTCAAGCGCGCGAGGCGGTCGAAAATGCCAATCCGGCAGAGGCCGTCGACATGAATTCGAACGCAACGGCGCGCGACGTCAGCCCCGACAACTGATAACCGACAATGGAAAGGGCGCGGAATTGCTTCCGCGCCCCGGCACCGGTCTGATCCGGTTGGTATCGAAATCGATCAGTCGTACTGCTTCTCGATCATGTCGCCGAACTGTTCGCCGCGGCAGATATCGTCGTAGCATTGCTGGACGATCGCACGCTCGCTGGCTTCCAGCTGATCGCTTTCGAGAGCCTTCTCGAACTTGCCCTTGAGGTAGTCTTCACCTTCCTCGACGCGCTCTGCGACATTGTCGTCGCTGTTGCCGAACATGCTGGTGATGCTCTGCCACATCTGGTGGACTTCACCGGACAGCGTGCCCTTGGTCACGAGTTCGTCGCCCTGGCGCTCGAGCTCTGCATTCATCTGCTGCAGGGTCTGCTCGCGCTGCTGGCCACGCGCGGCAAGCGCCTGCTTCAGCTGGGGGCTGTCTGCCTTCTCGGCCGCCTGTCGGTAGCCTTCGACCGAATCGAAGGTGGTGTCGGTAAGGGATTTGAACGTCGTGGTAGCCATCTGAAAACCTTTCTGTTTTCGTCGTTTGCTTGTGTCCTTCCAACGTCCGGTCGGGCGCAAGCGTTCCGGACTGTGGCTCACTCGCGACGAGTTGCCCTTGCACTGCGCCGCGCCGTTCATTAGGGCCGGACGTAATCGAAAAACCCAATCCAAAAGGGATATGTAAATGAGCGATACTGCTGACCGCGTTCAGAAAATTGTCGTCGAACATCTCGGTGTCGAAGCCGACAAGGTGACCCAGGACGCGAGCTTCATCGACGATCTTGGCGCGGACAGCCTCGACATCGTCGAACTGGTGATGGCTTTCGAAGAGGAATTCGGTGTCGAAATCCCGGACGACGCTGCCGAGAAGATCACCACGGTCGGCGACGCCACCAAGTACATCGAAGAGCACAAGGGCTGATCTGCCCGCCTGCCGCGCGCCACACGCGTGCGGCGGGGCTCGATCCCTGCCCGGCGCAGGGAAGGCAGGCTCGGCCCCTCGCAGGGTTGGGCCTGTTGCATTTCTGACGGAGAGTAGCGCATGCGGCGAGTAGTCGTCACCGGTCTTGGTCTTGTCACTCCGCTCGGCGGAGACGTCGAGACGTCATGGTCCAACCTGATCGCGGGCAAGAGCGGGGCAGGTCCGATCACCCGCTTCGACGCTTCGGACCAGAAATGCCAGATCGCCTGCGAGGTCAAACCGACCGACCACGAATACGGCTTCGATCCGGACAAGAGGGTCGATCACAAGGTCCAGCGCCAGGTCGATCCCTTCATCATCTACGGCATCGATGCAGCCGGCCAGGCGCTCGAGGATGCCGGGCTCGTCGACATGGACGACGACCTCAAGATGCGCACCGGCTGCTCGATCGGTTCAGGTATCGGCGGCCTGCCGGGCATCGAGAGCGAAAGCATCGTCCTGAAGGAACGCGGCCCGAGCCGGGTCAGCCCGCACTTCGTCCACGGGCGCCTGATCAATCTCATCAGCGGACAGGTCTCGATCAAATACGGGCTCATGGGTCCGAACCATGCCGTCGTCACCGCTTGTTCGACCGGCGCGCATTCCATCGGCGACGCCGCCCGCATGATCAAGGATGGCGATGCCGACGTGATGCTGGCAGGCGGCGCGGAATCGACAATCAATCCGCTCGGCGTGGCCGGTTTCGCGCAGGCACGCGCGCTCAACATGAGCATGAACGACCGACCGACCGAGGCCAGTCGTCCCTACGACAAGGACCGCGACGGCTTCGTCATGGGCGAGGGCGCTGGCGTCGTCGTGCTCGAGGAATACGAGCACGCCAAGGCGCGCGGCGCGAAGATCTATGCCGAGGTCGTCGGCTACGGCCTGTCGGGCGATGCCTACCACGTCACCGCGCCGCATCCCGAAGGCAAGGGCGCCGAACTCGCCATGCGCATGGCGTTGAAAAAGGCCGGGCTCGAGCCGTGTGACATCGATTACGTCAATGCGCACGGCACTTCGACCATGGCCGACACGATCGAGCTGGCCGCAGTCAAGCGCGTGCTCGGCGACGACCTGTGCGGGGCCAGCATGAGCAGCACCAAGTCTGCAATCGGCCACCTGCTCGGCGGTGCCGGAGCGGTCGAAGCGATCTTCTGCATCCTCGCCATCCGCGATCAGATCGTGCCGCCGACGCTCAATCTCGACAATCCGGACGATGGCACCGAAGGCGTCGACCTGGTGCCCAAGCAGGCCAAGAAGCGCGAAGTGAAGGCCGCGCTCAACAACAGCTTCGGCTTCGGCGGAACCAACGCCTCGCTGATCGTCAAGGCGGTCGACTGACTTGAAGAAACTGGGTTGCCTCGTCGCCCTGGTGCTGGCGGCGCTGGCCGCGATCGCCTTGCTCGCGTCGAATCTCGGCTCGACGACGCTCGAGAAGGACACGGCCTTCATCGTGCCATCGGGCTCGTCGCTGACTTCGGTCGCACAGAAACTGGAAGAGGAGGGGGTCATCTCCTCCGCCGACGGCTTCCTTCTTCGGGCGAAGCTTTTCGGCGGCAATGCGCCGATCCAGGCTGGCGAGTTCGAACTGACCCCTGCCATGGACCAGGGAGAAATTCTCGCGGCTTTCCAGTCGGGCGACGTGATCCGGCGCTTCGTGACCATTCCCGAGGGCCTGCCCTCGATCATGGTCCACGAGAAGCTGATGGCGCAGGACGTGCTGACGGGCGAAGTCCCGGTCCCGGCAGAAGGCTCCGTGCTGCCCGATACCTATGATTTCGAACGCGGCGAGGCACGCAGCGCCGTGGTCAAGCGGATGCAGGACGCGATGAGCAAGTTCCTCGCGGACGCGTGGAAAAAGCGCGGCAAGAACACTGTCGTGAAGACGCCGGAGGAAGCGATTATCCTCGCCTCGATCGTGGAAAAGGAAACCGCCCAGGCAGACGAGCGGCGGATGGTCGCGGGCGTATTGTCCAACCGGGTGCGGATCGGCATGGCGCTCGGCGCCGATGCGACGACGATCTATCCGATCACCAAGGGCAAGCCGCTGGGACGGCGGATCCGCGTCTCCGAACTGCGCGATCGCAACCCCTACAACACGCGCGCCATTGCCGGGCTGCCGATCGGTCCGATCACCAATCCCGGCCGCGAAAGCATCGAGGCGGTGCTCAACCCGGCCGACACCGACGCGCTCTACTACGTCGCGGACGGTACCGGTGGGCATGTGTTCTCGAAAACGCTGGAGGAGCACAACGCGAACGCCGCGAAGTGGAGGCAGCTGCGGCGCGAGCGGGGCGAGATGTGAGCGGGTTCAACCCCGAAAGGCCTCCCTTCGTCGTCACCGCGGCGCTGCCGCCGGATATCCATGCCTGGGCCGACGGATTGCGAAAGGCGCATTTCCCGCCCGAGCGCAATTTCCTCCAGGCCCACGTGACGCTGTTCCACTCGCTGTTACCCTCACTGTTCGACGAATTGCAGACGGTCCTGCCGGGTTTCGCCGCCGAGTACGCCGCGCCTCACGCAGCGATTACCGGGCTGATGAACATGGGGCGGGGGACCGCCATCGCAGTCGAAAGCCAGCAGATGCTCTCGATCCGCCAAGCGATCGCAGACCGCTTCCACGGCACGCTGACTTCGCAGGATCAGCACAAGCCGCGCCTTCACATCACGGTGCAGAACAAGGTTTCCCCGGATGATGCCAAGACGCTTCAGCGCGAACTGGAGCCGCAAGTGGAGCGGCGCGAATTCGCCTTTCCCGCGCTCGAATTGCACATCTATCGCGGCGGTCCGTGGGAGTTCGTCAAGCGCTGGGCCTTCCGGGGTAAACAGCACGGTTGACCGGGGCGATACTGCGCCCTAAATGCGCCGCCTGCCGGGCGGTGATATCGCATCGGCAAGCCCTTGCCGATCGCATTTCGGCAGACCTTGGGGCGGAGTAGCTCAGCTGGTTAGAGCAGCGGAATCATAATCCGCGTGTCGGGGGTTCAAGTCCCTCCTCCGCTACCAATACAGTCGCCCTGGTCCGCAGATGAATGAATTGAACTCCGGTTCAGGCGATCTACCAGTTCGCGCCGCGCCACGAAATAGAGGCCGGTGCCAAGGGCAAGCAGAGCTCCCAGCAAATAGAACGCATCGGCCGGGGCCTGGATGATCGTGAAGATTGCGAAGAAGGCGCCGACCGCGATTACCGGCCACCAGTAGATCGATAGACGGCCGTCATTGCCCTTATCCGCCCGGCGCATGAGCCTGACGAAGGCAGCGAATACCACTAGCACCGCGCCCTTCGCTCTGTCGGCGTGGAGCGCGAAGAGACCCTGCGGCTCGACGAAGGGCTGGCCCACGGTACGGTCGGCGCGGTCGCACTCGACCGGCGCGGGGGCCTTGCTGCTGCGACATCGACAGGCGGCCTCCTGGGCAAGCGCGCGGGGCGCGTGGGCGAAACGCCTATCACCGGCATCGGCATTGGGCCGACGGTGAAGTCGCGATCAGTTGCACCGGCATCGGCGAGGTCATCATGCCGTCCAATTCCGCTGGAATGAAGCGGGCGGTGGCAGGCTCGCGCATCGCCCGCGAGGTGGCAATCCTGTAACGCTTTCGCCACCGAGCCGCGAACTCGCAGGCCCCGGCGTGTCGCAGCACGGCGTGTCACGGGGCATGACCTCATTAATGCTAGGCCGGCAGGCGTGTCTGCGCGGTTGCCTCTCCGGGTCGGTTCGTCTCATAGGGCTTCATCGCGCCAGCCGACCGGAACATCCGGTCGGTCCGGCCATGCCTGCAAGGTGAGGAAACATGCTCGATAAGATCAGTGATCGCGCTCGCGAAATCGGCGACGAGGTGGAGCGCTTCGTGCGCGAGGTTGTCGTGCCTTACGAGAGCGACCCGCGCCGCGATCATCACGGCGCGCCGACCGATGCGCTGATGCACGAGATGCGGGCCAAGGCGCGCGATGCAGGTGTGCTGACCCCGCATATTCTGGAGGACGGCTCGCACCTGACGCAGGTCGAGACGGCTTACGTCCTGATCCGCAGCGGGCTCTCGCCGCTGGGCCCGCTGGCGCTCAACACCGCCGCGCCCGACGAGGGCAACATGTACCTGCTCGGCCACGTCGGCTCGGATCATCTCAAGGAAAAATTCCTGCGCAAGATGGTGGCGGGCGAAGCGCGCAGCGCCTTCCTCATGACCGAGCCTGCCGTCGATGGCGGAGCGGGTTCGGACCCCTCGATGATGCAGACGACCTGTCGACGCGACGGCAATCACTGGGTGGTGAACGGGACCAAGGCCTTCATTACCGGCGCCGACGGGGCTGGCGTCGGGATCGTTATGGCGAAGTCCGAGGAGCCAGACAGCGCAGGCGGTGCATGCATGTTCCTGGTCGATCTGCCGGATCCCGCGATCCGCATCGACCACGTCCCGAATACGATCGACAGTTCGATGCCCGGCGGCCATGCCACCGTTCGGATCGAGGGCCTGCGCGTGCCTGCCGACCAGATGCTAGGCGATGCGGGCGAAGGCTTCAAATACGCTCAGATCCGCCTCAGCCCGGCGCGGCTCAGCCACTGCATGCGCTGGCTCGGGGCCTGCATCCGTGCGCACGAGATTGCGACCGACTATGCCTGCCGCCGCATGGCTTTCGGCAAGCAGCTGATCGACCACGAAGGTGTCGGCTTCATGCTCGCGGAGAACCGGATCGATCTCAAGCAGGCCGAGCTGATGGTCTATTGGTGCGCGGACGTGCTCGACACCGGGGACCTTGGAACGACCGAGAGCAGCATGGCCAAGGTCGCGGTTTCCGAAGCCCTCATGCGGATCGCCGATCGCTGCGTACAGGTCATGGGCGGAACCGGCGTGACCGACAAGACGATCGTCGAGCAGGTGTTTCGCGAAATCCGGGCTTTCCGGATCTATGACGGGCCGACCGAGGTGCACAAGTGGTCCCTCGCAAAGAAGATCAAGCGCGAATGGCGTGAAGCGGACGCGACCGCGGATCGCGACTGAACGAGCGCGGAGCTTTCGCCGGCTTGCCACGCGGCTTCAAAAGCCGTGCCGGTCCGTGGTAGTAGCGCAGGCTTCAGGAATCAGCCGCAAGATCGGGCAGCCCGCAATGGCGCAGAACACTTTGAACCAGGTTTCGTCGCTCCCAGGCCATGACCGGCGGTCGCGCGATTGGGTGTTCGAGGCGATCAGGCTGATCGAGGCGGACTTCAACCGGTCCGCCGAAACGCATCTCGTGCCGCTCGAGACTCCGGGATTATCCGGCATCGAACTCTACCTGAAGGACGAATCGAGCCACCCGACCGGAAGCCTCAAGCATCGGCTCGCCCGGTCGCTTTTTCTATACGCCCTGTGCGACGGGCGCATCGGGCCGCAGACCACGATCGTGGAGGCATCGTCCGGCTCTACCGCCGTTTCGGAAGCCTATTTCGCGCGTATGCTCGGATTGCCGTTCATCGCCGTGGTGCCCGCGACGACCGCGCTCGAAAAGCTCGCCGCCATCCGTTTCTATGGCGGCGAGCACCACTTCGTCGACGATCCGTGCGAAGTCTATGCGGTGGCCGAGCGGCTCGCGCGCGAGTGCGACGGCGTCTATCTCGACCAGTTCACCTACGCGGAGCGCGCGACCGACTGGCGCGGCAACAACAACATCGCGGAATCGATCTTCCTGCAGATGCGGCAGGAGGCCAACCCCGTTCCGGCCTGGATCGTGTGCGGAGCAGGCACGGGCGGCACGTCCGCGACCATCGGCCGCTTCATCCGCTATAAGCGCTACGACACAAGGCTTTGCGTGGCCGATCCGGCGGCATCGGTCTTTCATCGTCACTGGTTGGATCGCTCGATCATCGTGTCGGACGCCGCGGGTTCCTGCATCGAGGGGATCGGTCGTGCGCGGGTGGAGCCGTCTTTCCTGCCCGATCTCGTGGATGAAATGGTAATGGTCGAGGATTGCGAGAGCATCGCTGCGGCCCGCTTGCTGAGCGAACGGCTTGGCAAACGGTGCGGCGGATCGTCTGTCACCGCGAGTCCTATTTTCTTCATCGTCGGCAGCCTTTGGGCACGCTAAAAACGGCCGCGAGCGGCGATAATCGCGCGCGAAACCGACACGACGTTTTTTCCCTAGCGAACGTCCGCAATCCGTATGTACTGCTGAAAGGAGCCCTCCGGATCGTCCGACGCAGCAGACTTGGTGAAACCGCCAATCGATCTTAGATTTAATGCGTCTATCTTTCGATTAGCCGCATGGAAATTGCCAGTTGGTTGAGTTTCAGATCCGTGATCCCGAGCGTGACCTTACAGTCTCGTGCCACTCCGTCCGCCCTTAATGTGTCAATTTTGACACCGTAACGCTGTTTCAGGGGATAATGCTGCAAGTTTGCGACATTATGAGCCGTTTTCTGAAGTGAACGCTGCGATTGACGGCAGGCTTGACCCAATTACCTACAACGAGATCTGCGTCCCAGAAATCAGAACGGGGTCCAAGCCTGCCTCCTCCTGCTGGAGGAACAGCGAAGAGGTGCCGTCGGGGCGAAACGGCGAACCTGATTTCCACATTCCGAGCATGATCACCGCAAGCTTCCTGGCCACGGCAACGCGCGCTTTCAGGAACCCAACCCGCTGGGCCAGCTCGAGACCCCAAGTGCGGAGACGGCTTTCGATCTCAATCCTGCAAAGTAGCACGGTGGCTGCGGTAATCAGGTGCATCCGTGTCAGCTTGTTCCCGTGCCGACTGATACGTCCCCGGCGTGAAGTGGCGCCTGACTGATATAGGGTTGGGGTCAGGCCCAAGTATGCTCCAACGTCACGGCTCCGCTCAAATCGATATGGATCGCCGATGGCACTGTAGAACGAAAGCGCGATCACAGCTCCGACGCCGGGGATCGTTTGGAAATTGCGACATGTAGGATTGTTCGATGCGATGTCGCGCATCTGCCGGTCAAGAATGGAGATCTGCTCTCTCAGAGCTTCGGCAATCTCGACGAGCGGTTGCAGATTGACCCCGATCTCAAGCCCGTGCTGTCGCATCTTCCGCACCTGGTCGTTCACCTCGGCGGCTAGCGCACCCCTTCCGTTCAGGAGTTTCACGTTCCCGCCGTATAACCTGAAAATTGATTGGATGAGCGCATCTGTCCTGGCGCGGTTCTTCAGCATAGTTCTTCGAACATTGATCAGGGTTCGGATATTCTGATGTTCCATCGGCTTCACGAAAACCTGCGACCCCATCGATCGAGCGAGCCGCCCGAGCTCTGCGAGCCCTCGAGCATCGTGGACATCTGTTTTCTGTCGCCTGATTGCCAGGAACTTGCTCGATTTGCGTACATCGACCACCTGAACAGGAAATCCGTACGAACGCAGTTCTCGAACCATCTGGGTGCCATTGCCGGCCTCGATCGTGAGGCACTGCGCTGCCTCGACGCCAAACCTCCGCAGAATATCTCTGATTGGACCGGATTTCGTTTCGCATATCGCTTCAAAGAGGATCCCGCCCTCTGCGTCGATGAGGCAAACGGCTGTTTCGAGATGCCCCGCATCGAGCCCCACCCAGTAGTGCTGATAAACCAACCAGCGCCTCCTTCGAAACCTATCCAGAAAGCCCAACTTAGGTTGGTCCGCGCAACTCGCCGAGTAGGAATTGTCCGCTCTGGCGTGATAGTGGAATAGGATATGCTAGGAGTGGATAGGATGACCGCAAGGCAAGCGCTTGATGATTTGATCCGCGAGCGGGAAGAGACGTACGCTGCGGTTTCGCGTCTACTTGGCCGAAACACCGCCTATATCCAACAATACATCAAGCGCGGCACGCCCGCGCGTCTCGATCAAAGCGACATCGCTCAGCTGGCTCTGCATTTCGATGTTCCTGCCAAACTGCTCGGGGGAAAAGAGAGCCCTTCAACTCCGCGACGTTCGGTCATCACTGTGCCGGTAATTGAGGCCAAGGGCTTGGAAATCGCACGGGAACGATCTCGGATCGTCGATGAAGCCTGGC
Source organism: Qipengyuania oceanensis (assembly GCF_009827535.1). NCBI lineage: Bacteria > Pseudomonadati > Pseudomonadota > Alphaproteobacteria > Sphingomonadales > Erythrobacteraceae > Qipengyuania > Qipengyuania oceanensis. Next base: position 228,052 of record NZ_WTYN01000002.1, read on the forward strand.
TAAAACGCCTATGCAACAGGCCTGCAGGTTTGGCGATCTTACCCATTGCTGGTGAGGCTATGCAGCCGACCCTGCAGAATGGCGACGAAGTCATAATCCAAAGGCTGCGCTCTCACGATGCCCTTCAAGACGGGCTCTACGCTGTCCGGGGATCGTCAGAGACGTTCGTCAGGCGGATCGCTCTGGACCCAACCAAAAATCGTATTTCTGTCCTGACCGACCATCCCGCCTATCCAAGCTGGAACGGTGTTCAGCGAAAGGCGATCAATGTCGTCGGCAGAGTGATTTGGATTGGATCTCAGGTGTCGTGAGTGGGAGCTATGCTGACTGCGACAGACGCCAAGTTGCGAAGTGAATGCCCGCTACTTGGGGGTAAGTGAACGGTTTGCCGCGATCGAATTTCCGCTCATCGCAAAGGTCCCAAGCTGGGGGTATCACAGGGGGTATTCTTGGCGAAGCTGAAAGAGAAATGACGTTTTAACAGATGCTTAAGCGAGATTGGTGGATCCCTCCTCCGCTACCATTTTCCCAGATCATAGCGGCGTTGCAAGTTCGACCCCCTCGTCATCGATAGGCTATTCCGATGTCTGGGCATGAATTAGCCCGCAATATTGGCTGTTTGGTTCATCGCAATTAGGCTGATGCTTGGAGCCGGCATACCGCCGGGTCGAAGCAACAGCGAGCCTCTGTGAGCAGCAACACTCGATCATTCTTCGCTTGTTCCGGCGAAGACTTCCTGAAAAAAGACCCGCATACAATCCTGGGTGCACTTTCGATCCGCGTTGGTCTTCAGCACGCCGGCGATGAGAGCCAGCAAATCAAGGCGTGGGAGCGGCAGATCTTGCTGCTTCAAAGTGCGCTGAATGATCTCGACAAACCACCAGACGGTGTGCTGCTTGAGCTTCCGCTATTTCGGTTAGAGCGTCGGATTGACGCAGTCATTCTCGCGCGTGGTGCAATCATTTGCCTTGAGTTCAAAATCGGCTCTCGGTCGTTCGGCTCGGCAGATGTGGCTCAGACAGTCGATTATGCACTTTGTTTGAGGGACTTTCATTCGGCAAGCGGCGGTCGCCCCATCTACCCTGTTCTTTGCGCAGACAGTGCGCCTGACGATCTTTGTCGGAGCAATCTGCACTTAACCGACCATGTGACCAGGTGCACTCTGGTCAACGGGAAATGGCTATCAAGAGCGTTCCAAGCGATTATTGCTGAAGGTGATGGGCAATCATCGGATTGGGCGCGCTTCGATGCAGCGCGATACAATCCGACGCCAAATATCGTGTCAACCGCAAGGGCGCTTTATGCTGGCCACTCGGTCGCGGAAATTGGCAGGGCAGATGCCTCTTCGGAGGCTATTGAACAGACAGCCACAAAGCTCCGCGATATAGCGAGAGATGCAAAGCTGCACAGTCGAAAGGTCGTCTGTTTTGTTACTGGCGAACCAGGATCAGGGAAGACTCTCCTCGGCCTTGATCTTGTGTTTTCGAGGAAGGTCGATGCAGATCCTGACGAACCAGCCGCACTGCTAAGCGGCAACCGACCTTTGGTCTTCGTCCTCCAGGCAGCGATCGCCGAGGACGCTAGAGATCGGCTGGGGATCACCGCAACCGAAGCGAAACGACAAGCTCAACAAGCTTTGCAAACGCTCCTGGGGTATCTCAAAGACCACACAGATGAGGAAGCTGACCCGCCGGAGCATGTGATCGTTTTTGACGAGGCTCAGCGTGCTTGGGATGCGGAGACGGGTCTGAAGCTTTTGGGCCGCAAGAAGTCAGAGCCGGAGCTCTTCCTGGAAATCATGGGCCGTTTGGATTGGGCGTGCCTAGTCTGCCTTGTTGGACCTGGGCAGGAGATCAACCGCGGTGAGGGCGGGCTCGCGCTATGGGGTGAAGCCTTGCGCGACAACCCCGATTGGGATGCTCACATCTCGGACGCGATGTTGCGTGGAGAAGGCGGGCTCATCGGTCTACTGGATAATGACGTCGGAAACGACCTCCGTCCGATCGTTCATCAGGATTTGCATCTGAAGACAAATCTTCGCGCCCATCGAAATCCGAAACAAGGTCGCTGGGTGAGCGCGTTGCTCGCTGACGACATCAAGTCGGCAGCCGAGATTGCTAAGGAACTGGATGGTCCGCCATCATATTTGACCAGAGACTTTGGCGAGGCGAAGCGTTGGCTCAAAGAGCGGAGCAGGGGGCATCACCGCGTTGGCCTTCTGGCGAGTTCCGGCGCAGTTCGATTGCTTGGAGAGGGCGTGCCACCGTCTCCGATGTCAAACGAGTTGGACCGCGTCGTTCATTGGTTCTTGCGCGAAGGAGACGACTTTCGTTCTTCAAACGCGCTTGAAGTTCCCCTCTCAGAGTTCGTCAGTCAGGGGCTTGAGATCGACTATGCATGCCTATGCTGGGGTAATGATCTTATATGCTCTGATGAGGGTTGGCAGCCACGTAAGATGCGAGCTCCGAAATGGACAAACATTGGTTTACTCGAAGCCAGGCGATACAGGATCAATGCGTATCGTGTGCTTCTAACCAGGGCTCGTGCGGGAAACGTTATCTACGTGCCAAAAGGTGATGATGAAGATCTAACACGCTCACCGGCTGAATTCGATCAAATTGAGGCTACGCTTCTGGAAGCTGGATGCATGCCATTGCCCATTCAGTGAGAACCGCGTGTGGAGGCGAGTCCCTACTCCAATACCAAATGTTCTCCCCTGTAGAAGGCCGAGCATGCGGATCATCGCCTGATCGCCGCTATTTTGGCCTTCTGGGTGACTGACGTCTCGGCCTCACTATGCATAATTAGGATTGCGCGACGCGTTGTGCGCAAGATTGGTAGCGTCGACAACATTCATGCTCAGTTCCATGACCGGCTGACGATTGCATTGGTTGAGGTATCGACATCGTGTTGGTTTGAAGGCATTTAGGGGTATGGGGAGCGTCATGATCAAGCCTTTGAGAAGAATAAATTCGGGTTTCCAACGATTGGAAAGCTCTGCGCGGGTCGGCTCATGACGAATGACCACATCTTCTTGACTATACTTTTTACTTCGATGGCTCGGCCGCGAACGATTTGCGAGCATGCTTCCCCTCACAACGACTTATCATACAGTTGGATTTTCGATGACACTGCGCTTCATTGACCTCTTCGCGGGGCTAGGTGGTTTTCACCAAGCACTTGAGCGTCTGGGCCATACTTGCGTGTTCGCTTCCGAACTCGATCCTTCGCTTGCTGCTCTCTACGAGAAGAATTTCGACGTCGTCCCTCACGGCGATATTCGCGACGCCTTCGCGAAGGTTCCGCCGCATGATATACTATGCGCGGGGTTTCCGTGCCAGCCATTCTCCAAGGCGGGCGACCAACTCGGATTTGATTGTCCTCAATGGGGTGATTTGTTCGACTACGTTTTGAGAATCCTCGATACCCACAAGCCCAACTACTTGCTTATTGAGAACGTGCCGAACCTCGTTCGCCACGACGAAGGAAAGACTTGGGAGAAGATCAAGACCCGGCTCGAATCCCTCGAGTACAAGGTCGATCTTGGCCGGCTTTCTCCTTTCATGTTTGGAGTCCCGCAGGTGCGCGAGCGTGCCATCATCATCGGTGCCCGCAACGGGCTGGACGATTTCACTTGGCCAACGCCTACGCATCGCCTCGACCAGGTTTCCATCAACAGTGTGCTCGACAAAAGCCCAAATGACGCGCGCCCGCTGGGGCCGCGTTTCATCCAGTATCTGGAAACTTGGCAAGAGTTGCTAGACGCGCTTCCGGTTGACGAGGCGCTGCCTTCCTTTCCCATCTGGGCGATGGAGTTCGGGGCAACCTATCCTTACCGCGATCAGACGCCGCACGCGATTGGCTTTGGCAGCATCGAGAGTTTCAAGGGCGCACTTGGGCGTTCGCTGAAAGGTTTGACCGCTCAAGAAGTTGAGCAGACACTGCCCGCCTATGCGCGCAACCAAACCGATAGCTTCCCCGAGTGGAAGCAGAATTTCATCCGGCAGAACCGCGAATTTTACAAACGGCATAAAGGCGTGATCGACGCGTGGTTGCCTAAGATAGCAGACTTCGCACCTAGGTCGTGTTGACAAAAGGGATTCCCAAACTGGCTTGGTTCTGATTCAAGACTGCTTTTTGAGGAGCAGTCATGG